>JAGUYX010000088.1 GCA_020061145.1 Anaerolineales bacterium
CAGCACCTGCCGGAATACGGCGCGTATCATGCGACGCTGATCGCTGACCCTGCGTTGCCTGGAAAGTGGCAGCCGGGTGAGGACGTGATTTACCTGCTTGTATTCAAAGATGAGCTAGTTGATGGATCGACGCCGGAGGCCCAGGCTCGACGCATGCTTGCTGCTCGCCTGTCAGAAACATTGCCAATCCCTATTCTGGACGAATGGAATGAATACCTCTGGGAGGCCAGGCAGATGGAGAACTTGATCGTTGGGTTGGAAACCGGAGGCGATTGCCAGGTGGGATACCTGATACAGTTGACCGAGACTTTGTGGAAGGAGGTGATTACCAGATTATTGAAAGAACGAAAGATTCGCATTTCCAGTGGTCAATGAGAAAAGCCATAACAGGAAGGGATCAACTGGTTCCCCTCCTGTTATGGCTAACTCGATTAGGTCAGATTTGGGACTTTAGTAAAAGGATTCATCGATCTCATAGCAATTTTCTGGAAACAATTCGCAGGTTAGGAACGATCTGGCAAGATATGGATAGAGCTCAAGCGTCCATTCTCCATCACAAATTCTGCATCACAAAGTTCATCGATTTCCTCTCGGCTATGGCTGGTCAACAGGATCGTAACCCCATCAGCTCTCAGTTCTTTCAACAGTCGATGCACATCCTTTATCCCTTCCCGGTCCAAACCGTTTGTGGGTTCGTCAAGAAGTAAGAGCCTGGGGTTCTCCATGATTGCCTGGGCAATTCCTAGACGCTGGCGCATTCCGGTCGAATAAGTGCGTACGGGCTTGGGTTCGTTTGGGTCCAGACCAACCAGCCGTATCGTGTCTGCAATATCTTCTCTAGAAATCCTGTTCCGAATCATAGCCAATAACTGCAAATTGCGGGAGCCGCTGTAATGTGGTAAAAAACCCGGAGTTTCGATCAGGACACCTGTTTCGCCAGGAAATTCCACGTCTTTCCCAATTTCTCTCCCAGATACCCAGACCCGCCCCCGAGTCGGACGTACCAGCCCACAAATGACACGCAACAACATACTTTTACCCGATCCATTTGGACCGCTGATGCCGAAAATCTTGCCAGGCGGCACGTTCAAGCGGATTTCATCCAGGATGAGGCGATCTCCAATTTGTTTGGAAACCCCTTCTACGGCAATGGCTAACTCTGCCTTGCTTGTGGTTTGTTCAATAAATTCTGATTTCATTTTCTCCATAGCTCAATCTTTCCTTCCCAATGTCAAATCGCGGGGCCATAGATGTCCATTCGTCGCACGTACCATGTGCCAAGACCAAACACGATTAGAAACAAAGTGGTGTTATAGATGAGCGACCATTCCATTGAAAATCCGGGCACATTCGGATCAAAGAACGTGTGCCGTAACAGCATTGATTGAGATCCAGGTAGCCAACGACTCAAATATGGGTTGTCGATTCCCAAAAGCCAGGAAATAATCGTCACAACCGAAACCGCACTAAAGCCATAGAAAGAGCGCCTGCTGATAAGTGATAAGGTCAACTGCATAGAAGCCAGCGCGTATAGGGTGCTGCTGAATAAGATGAAAATCCACCCCAGAAGTGTTCCAATCTCCATACCCTTCGGCACAACCCACATCTCACCAGAGATCATCAGTTCACTTGGTTGCCAGGACCAGGGAAGGATAATCGATCCTCCGGCTAAGACGGCAAGAACGGTTATAAGTACATATCCGACCGCAAAGATCAATAGAGCAACTTCTTTTCCAAACCACCAGCGGAGTCGGGATCCAACCAGGGGAACAACTGCGTATCCCCTATACAGCAATTCGTCGATGGCGATGTCACCGAACAGGTAGAAGAAAAGGATATGGGATATAAGCCAGGGCAACGCCTGTACCAAAGAATAACCCCAAACGCCTGGCCCGGAAAACGAAACGAAGAAAGCATCCCAAAGATTGGCTGTCATTACGCTCTGGAAGGAACTTAACTGATCTACAACTTGTATTGCACTGCGCCACCCCGTGAATCCAAAGAGAACAAATATTCCGGCGAGGGAATGCCATCGAAGCGATGTACGCAGGTTCCAGCGCATCATGGTAAAAAATCGAGCATTACTCATCATTGCTCTCTATGAATAAAATCTTGTTTGTGGGCAAACTTGAATCCAATGATCAGCAAAATGGAACACCATAAAAGCCAGTAATATATTGAAGTCGGTAGAGATGGATACTGATTTGTTACGTCGCCAAAGGAGTGGAGGTTAAATAACAAGTGTTGATGGATAGACAGGTAAGCATAGGGAAGGGGTAAGTTCGCCCTTAAAGCGACCAGCCCGCTAAAGTTAGCAATGACGCCGGCGTTAAACCCAACCAGATGGTGATTAGAAAGCAGGGTGAAGCACATGACCAACATTCCCATGCCAAACCACCCAAGCGATAGTAGAAGAAGAAGCCAGCGAATGGCGGATGCGGATGAAATGATTAATGCATCTGGGTTAAGATTAAATTCCTGTGGATATTGTAGAACTGCCTGGCTCCAGGAGTTTTCCCAGGGAAGGACAAACGTGGCAACCATTGCGACGATCCCAACATTCAAACCTGCATAACAAAGCACCGCTAATCCTAAAATCAGGACTTTACTCAACCACCAACGCCTTCGCGAGCCCAGGCGTAACAAGGCGAGTTGACCAATCCCCGACTCGAGAAACAGGTCGCTGACCAGGTAGAGATAAAGCGGATTAAGCACAAAAAATACCAGATTGCCATTGCCGAAAACGCTAAATAAGACATCCCATGAATTGCTGCTCAAATCGTAATTTCTGGCACGAACCAGTACTCCTCCAACAACAATATACGAAACAAACAGAATTGTAGGGACCGGCAACAACCAGCGCACGCGCAGCAATTTTTGCTCAATTTGGAAGTACAGGTAGCGCACAGGGATTAACCTCTGTCATTGCTTCTTTGTTAATTTTCTCAAATTCTATTTTTCACCTTGTGTGCCATTACGAAGTACAGCGCGGTGCTGATGGAAAATACGCCTCCTAAACTGGTTATTACTTGGACCCATGTGATATTCTTCAGCCAATGGGGAACCAAAGTTGAGACAGGCGACCAGGCCGGTATCCCCAGAATCGCCAGGCCGTAATGGATCACATTGTAAAGGACAAAGGGCGTTGCCAGGACAACATAACGATTTTCTGTAAGCGTAGAAAGCGATAATCCAAAAATCGCGTAAGTTGCCCCAAATATAAAGCTTAATGCGATCAGGGACAAGATGTACAGACCAGGTGCTGAGTCATATAGAGTGCCAAACGGTCCAAGCGCCTCACTTGGTTGTATACGTGCTTGAAAAGGATCTGGATTCAAACCCCTGGGCAGTATGATTACCGAAAATAGGAAGCATAAGGACATTGGTATGGATACTGCGAAACCCCCGGACAAGAATGAAGCGAAATATTTCCCCGCGAGGTACCGACGGTAGGTAGTCCTGGTCAGCACAAAACGCAGATAGCCCAAAACGCGATCGTGTGCGAATGAATCAGCGAAAGGTAGAACTGCTATTAGAGGACCGATGAGCCCGATAAGACCACTCTGAGCCCAGATCACGGCGTCATATGCGTTGTTGTAATTTTGAGGCAATCTGGCAAGATATTCAGCATCACCCCACCAGGAGGGACCTGACATATAATCAGCGAGACCTTGAGCTAATGCAAGAATTCCCAAAACAACTGCCAAGATAAACGGACGGCTAATGAAAGCTCGATTAATTTCTTCGCGTAACATAGCATTTGTCCAGTCACTCACCATTGGGATTAGACAAAAAGTAATACGAGTAACTGCGCGGACAGAGCAAACTCACTGCCCGCGCAGTCGAGTTAAGCCTCAAGCCTTTGGGCCAATTAGAAGCCGCAACCTCCAGGATTGTCTGGACTCCACTTTCCAATTGCCTGAACATCAACAGGTGTGTACCAATAAGTGGCGATGCGTGCATGGTATTGCTGGCCTGCTGTCGAAGGATTTAAGGTGTACTCTCTTCGTTGATTGTCATTTATCGATTGATAATCTGCAGCCACGCTGTTATTAAGGATCTCGATTCTGGCTCGCAGAGTATAGTCACCTCCCACAGCCTGGCTACAAACGACCGCTTTATCAGGCGAGCTCACTTTCGTTTGGTTGTTTGTTGACGTTGAACCGCCAAACTTGGGGATCGTGAGATTATAGTTATAAAACGAGCCCGCCGCAAGCGCCTCCCCAACGACAAAAATGCCGAGGAGTGTTACGAGAAGTACTGATAGGATCACACGTGTTTTCATTTTTTCCTCCAGCGCATTTCTTATCTCAACTTTCCATATGACTGAAAAGTTGTTTCCAGATAGATCAGATGGGTGTATGCGGAGTAATCGAGAAAATGCTTATCAATCACCTCCTGGTAATTTTTATTGAGGAACTAAGGACAGGTCCAATTACTCGCATCCGTGTATTTCGTGCCTGAGAAGAAGTTCGACCAGTGAGCTCCAGTTTCATCCCAGGTGCCGCTTCGGTAACTTGTCTGGTTATGAACCAAGGCATTACCCGATGAACCTGTATCTGTAGCATTGCCCTCCGCCATCTTCACCCATTGACTGCCATTCCAATACCATAATTTCCCATTCGTCCAGCCTTGTGCTGAAGGTGAATAGCCACTCCAGTTCAGCCAGGAATCACCCCGCGGATATCCGGAGGAACAATTTCCCTGGCTGCGAATATTCCAGGAAGCGGCCACCGCTGTAGAGACCCCGAGAGTGAACAGCACGATCAACACCATTAGCGCAGTCAACGAGGAAAAGAGTCTTCTCCGGTTGTTTGCATTTGCCTGTATGCTCATTTTCATTTCTCCTTTATCACATAGAGGGCAGGGTCTTAATATCAACTCTGGCTGGTGATCGTGGAAGAGCTTCAGGATGGGCACTGCACTCCAAACATCTTTGAGAGATTTAAAACTCTTAATTAGAGATTTCCACTTGCTGCGCCAATTCTATTAGTCGGTCTGGCGGGAGATTCCCGGCAACGGTGACAATGAGATTGTTCTGTTGAAACAAGATGCGATTGTGATAATCGCCGCCCATGTCCTGAGATAACCAGGCAATGCCAATGCCGGGCAACTCAACTTTTTCTTCTCCAAGCGCGTTGATTTGTTGAAGTGCCCCTGGAGAAGGTTCCGTCAGAGTCACCAAAACGGAAAATTCTTCTCCGTTATAACGCAGGCTTGACAGCACTGCGTAAGCCTCCTGGTTTGGATCTTCCCATGACATGATCTGAGGCAGATGGATTTCGGCCTCTGGATTAATGTAAGTAGGGACCTGGCGAAGCCGGGCTATGGGCCGGTTTGATATGTCACCAGACGGAATCGGTGAGTAAGAAACGGAATCGGGTGGCGCCAATAACGGGGGTGGAGCTTCCGGCTTGGCAACCTCTTGAAGCAGAAGCGGGCTTGATTGTAGACTCATATTTGCACTGACCCCAATAGCTCCGATCAGACTAACTGATAGGGCTAAAATTAATCCACCCACGATAAACACTTTTCGACCATTCATGTTCGTTATCTCCTTTCATCTCATATGGTATTTGATCGTGGTTTTACAGGTGATGTCGTATCAAGATCCTTTCAACTTTTTCAGACCCTTTAACCACCTCTCTCTCAAAATATCCATAAGCATTAAGCTACATCATCGTCGCGGCAGTGACTGAGCGATCGTTCGCAACTGCTCCTGTGTAAGCATCTGCCCCGCCAGATGAAATACATCTCCATTACTTTCCCAAACCAGGTTTCCCCATTCCGGATTGCTGCTCCATTCACCGCTAGCGTTCCATGTCCCCGGATACCACCAGGCGGATATATCACCAATCGTGGTTTCTGATAACTCAACAGGACCTACCAAGAATACTGGTCCCGCCTGTTCTTTATCGGATTGGATCACGAGACCAAATTTGGTCTCACCAGCGTGGAAAACCTGGAATACCAGCCCTTGATCAGGAGGAGCTTGTATTTGCGTAAGAACCAGCAGATGGTCTGTGGGGTCTCCACCAACCAGGTAATTGATACTTAGCTGATAAGGTGGCATCGGCGGCCCGCCACCTGCCCAACTTTTGCTCGCCAGGGACGGAAACCCTAATTGCCTGACATCTCCTTCCATCACTGTCAGGTCCTGCCAGACAAAACTTTCAGGCAAATCACTGGGAACCGGGAAGCTATTCCCATCGGAGAGAATGATTAGGCTGCCCGGTACAGGAGCACTGAAACCTTCCCGACTGATTAGTTTCCATCGCTCTTTTGGATACTCGATCGTATAGATCTCATAACCGACGTTATCCGAGCCGGCTAAAGGAGATTGCCAGTCGTGTTTCACTGCATTGACCACCAACGGCTGTAGTTTTTCTTGACGACTGAAGGAGAAACCCAACCAACCTGCCAGTACCGAACGCGTCTGTGGGATTGCAAGCAGTATACCCAAGAAGAAAATCAGGGCAAGCACACCCGCGAGACCAAGTCGCCATCCACTCGACAAGCTGTGTTCCCATTTCAAACGTAATCTGGATGAGATGTTTCTCCACCATCGAATCCCCTGTTGTGAGGAAGAAGTAACCTTGATAGCTTTCTCCGCCTCCAAATCACCCGCTAAACTAGCTTGCATGCTCTTGACCAGGCGATCTCCCAGTTCCTGCTGAAACTCTGGCCTGGCCTGAGGTACCGTCTCGGCAAGGTGACTGCAAAACCCGAGAATAGACTGGGCTTCTACTTTCCGATTCCCCCCCTCTTCTAGGATCTCCTCAACTTTTTCGATCAGTTCCCGATCTAAATCTGACAATTGATTATTCTCGTTCATGATGTCTCCTCCTTACCCCCCTGTTCGGTTTAAATGGTTAATGTATTTTCGATGCAGGCTCACCAACGCCCTGGAAAGATGTGATGCTACAGTTCGTTCATCCAGTCCCAGGACTGTTGCGATCTCTTTATTGCGCAACCTGCCAAAAAACTTTAGCAGGATCACTTCCTGGCGCCGTGAAGGCAACTCAAAAATCAACCGGCGGAGTTGTGCGAATTTCTCCTTTCGAAGCAGCGCATCTTCCGGAAGCAGAACACTCGCCCGCAGTTCAGGGAGTTCTTCCAGAGAAATAGGTTCATTTACTGTATTATTCTTCCGGTAGTAATCGTTCACCGTATTATGGGCGATACGAAAGATCCAGCTGGCGAATGAATTCTCGTGCTGCCACTCCAAACGAGTAATCCCTTCCATCGCTTTGAGAAAAATCTCTGAGGTCATATCTTCAGCGTCTTGAATTCGACCAACCCGATAACTGACGTAAGCGTACACCCTGGAAAAGTAGGAATCGTATAAGTGCCTGAAAGCCAGCGGGTCGTTTTGAGCTTTCTCGACCCACTCCCGTTCATAGGATACAGTTATTAATTGTTCCTGATAGCCCTTTTCCATCTATCTATTACCATCCACATGCTGTTTTATAAACCAGCCTCTCCAAGAAGCTCCTAAGGCCAGTGAGATGATCGTTATTTCAATTAATAATCTCCAAAGTGGGTTAGTCCTCCCAGAATATGGAATCCCCAGTATCAAAAATGCTGATAAGAAGCGATCACCCGCATACATCAGTAAGGCAGGTAGACATAGAGCCCATCTTTTATTTCCTGAAAGACTTCGCAGATTCTTTCCGATCCAATATCCATATATTGTATAAACGCCTAAATCACACAGGTAAACAACCAGGAAGAAATAAGGCACTAATAGTACAAGCTCAATCCGGGCAATTCCCCATAATAAACCTGCCAATCCGGAAACAATAAAGATAACGTACAAACTTCTTAACCGAAAATTTCCACTCAGCCCAATCAAAAAAATGGTTACCCTCCTACTGCACCCAAGAACCACCTTGGCACTATGTATACCAATATGGCGGCATGGTACTTTTGAATGCACAGGACTTGTTCCATTTTCCACCAGGCTCCGCCCGAAAAGTTGCTGTTGTCCGATGCCATATCTGGAAAATATTATGATCGTATGTTCCCTTAACAGAAAGGTAAACAACAGATGGGCCATAGAAACTCTTCGTTTTTGTACAGCTGATAAGATACCAACCAGTTCCAGATCTCCACTGTTCGGAAGACTCAGTATTGCCTCTGGCTTATCTATATCCAAGTCAAGTCTTAAGGTAAGTTTCCATTTCTTCTTCCGGGGTGATTTGCGGCATATCTAGATGCGGCTCCCGCCCATCGCTTCCTGTGTTTACCTTATCCAGGAAGCGGTAGAGTGATTCCAGGCGGGTGTGCAGCATTTCGACTTCCCGCGCCAGGGCCAGGACCGCCATGCCCAACCCCATCACCAGCAGCCATAAGACCACATAACCGATCATCCACATGCCGCTCATTGTTTTTGCTCCGTAGGTGTAAGGATAACCAGGCGCGCCATCTGCCAGATGATGCGAGCCAGCTGGTACAGGCCGGTGACGGCCAACGCTATTGGAAGCAGGTTATCAAGAACATAGATGTCAAGAATGAGTCGTTGGGTAACCTCCGGTAGGCCATCGAATGTCAGAAGGCCGCCGCCCCACAAAATCAGTGGAAAGACCATTATGAGGAAGGCAACGTTGCGTGCAATGATCTTGTACCCAATGATATGGCGGTGATGGCTGCCTGAACACCCGCAATCCAGGTCCGTTCGTCCGCGAGCCAGGTTGACCACAATGGCGAACAGGAAGAGGAGCAACAGCATAGCACTAATAATGGCAGCCTCCCGCGTACGCCAGCCCAGGAGCAACATCAGGCCGAGGGCCAGTTCCAGCCAGGGGAGGGTGTAGACGAAGGGGCGTACCCAGCTCCGCGGCAGCAACCTGTAAGAAGCCACCGCCCCAGTAAAATAGCGCAGATCGCGGATTTTCCGGACTGCTGACAAGAGAAATACTGCCGCCAATACGCTGCTTGCCAGCCTCAAAAACAACGGATCCCAAATTTGCGCAAGGATATTGCCCATGTAGAAAACCCCGATATTGGCCGCGTCAGCCTCTGCTAAGGCTCGATGACAAACAGCGCTTCCTGGCCTGATTCCATGTGTGATCCATAAGTGACCAGGCGACTCCCATCCGGTGACCACCAGAGACGGTCAAGCCAGTAATTTGGGGCCTGCCACCGACTGAGCAACCGCCCTTCTGGAAAGCTGACGATCAGAACAGTGCCCTGTCGAAAGAAGGCCATCAGCTGTCCGTTACTCGACAAACCGCCAGAGCTTGCCTGGTCAGCAATCTTGACCGGAGCACTGCTGGGTGGATCCACCGCGCGCAGCCAGTAATCCATCTCACCGTTTCCTACCGGAGTATCGCTCAGAAACAACAACCATTTTCCGTCGGGTGAAAAGCTTCTCCAACCACCCGAGCCATCAGCGAATGACCCTGGATAGAAGTGAAGCTCCTCGGTCTGATCGAGTTCGCTGTGGAAGAGCAGCGCCCCTTGATCCGACATCCCAAGCAGAATATGGTACTCTCCAAAGGTGGGATCGGCCTGGACTCCAATGGTCGAGACATTCTGCTCATCGTTCATCGCAAGCCCCAACAGATCAGGGAACACGTTGCTCACCCTGTCATCAGACACAGAATAATAGAGGATACCCTTATCGACCGTCATACCAATTAGATATAACTCGTCATTGAGCCATCTCGGTCCCCCATAGACAAAATGCGGGCTATCGATATAGGGAACCGAAACAATCGTCCGGCCGGTTCCAACTTCGGTAACCCTCAACTCAGTGTGGAAAGCCTGTTCTTCCAACTCGAGGATTATCCTTTCAGCCAAATGGCGACCATCCGGCGAGAGGTCTACCCTCGTATAAGGATTTGGCAGAGAAACGTTATCAACCGGTGCGAACGCCTCACAGGGCACTCCGCCAATCGCCTTCCCCTCTCGATTCAGGATCGCGATCGCGCTCCCGTCCTCCTGCCAGACGACCCGGCCGCTCCCGAGGTCCTGGGCTTTCACGTCCTCGTATTGGCATGTCTCGCCAGAATCGACATTGGCAAAGGCCAGGGAGACAAGATTCTCCTCGCTCTCTCCAAGCCAGTAGGCGAACCACAGGTTTTCCGGCGCCCAACTGTCGAAGCGCAATCGCAATCCGTCTGCGGTGATGAACGGTTCTTTGCTGGTGAGAGGAGCAGATGCAGTTGACGGGGTTTCCGTAACAGGAGCAAGGGTCGCAGTGGGCTGCGGCTCCATCTGTGTGCCGGTTGTCTTGGCCGGAGTCTTCGAGGCCTTCGCTGGCTCGACGGTTGCTTCGGTCTCCGCAGGGGCTGAGGAACTGGTGGGCGAGACTGCTGGTGAAGCCGGGGAGGCGCAGGCGACGAGGGCTAAAGCGAGTATCAGATAAATACTCAAGGAGTTCAGATAAATACTTAGCCGGAATGACTCGCTCCTGGCGCGACGAAACCTTTGGGAGGGAACAGTGATGAATTTTGGGATTTCCATCATTTATCTGCCGATGCTGGACAATAAGCATGGGGAGTAAAGGTCCAGGAGTAGATATTCGTCGAGGTTGTTACTCCTACTGCGCAACACGGAGCGATTGTTGAGCCTCCCGAGCGTTCCATATGCGAATGTCGCCCTGTATAACAACCGCCACAAGCACCTGCTGGGACTGTCCCGAGCCACTTTGATGATGAGGTAAGGTTATACACCGTATTATTCGATACTTGAGGGTTATCAACATGCGCATACATCACAGAACCAATGTAATATATGGCATTTGGACATTCATATAACTCGACTTTTATTGTCCGCCGATACTGGTTTGCACAGCCAGGGCAACACCTAAGCTCCACAAAAGTCTTAATGCTTCGAATAGTTGGGTAATTAACTCTTAGATATAAATCTAAACTACCACTTATATAGGCGATATCAACTGGTGAGGTCCCTCCTGCGCATGTACCATGAGCGCCACAAGAGCCGTTGCAAACGTCACCGTCACAGACACCGCAGCAATACTGAGTTTTTCCCGAAATACAACCGTTGCTTATTGGAGATCGAACGTATGCGGTAGCCATTAGAACCTCCAGAAAATTATATTTGTGCCTACCGATGCAGCGAGGTCTCAACGAGGTACTTCACAATTTCCTCAGAAGCTTCTCGTTTTTGGTCGTGCTCAACCACCAGCGTATACAAGATATCTTGTTTTATCCAGTGAAGAAGAGATCCCCGTTCGGTTGGTAGCATAACGCCGGGTGTGGGTGTGAAGTCAACTTTTTCTGCAGTTACCAAAACCATTTCCTCTTGCTCCCGGCTTGACAAACCTATTGACCGAAGGGGTAAGTTAATTGGCCAAATCGGGTATGGATGTGGAAATATTGGCCGTGCCGACACACTAATAAGAGGCTGGTTTCCATGAACCGAACCATAATCTATACCCACTGCAAATATCTTACCGGATTGGGTGAACCGAATTAAATTTCCTTGTATGAATTTCATGTAGGAGGGCAATGAATTCGGAACATAAGTTATAAAAGGGGCATGGCTAATCAATTCCGTAAGGTCATCGAACCAAATTGTTTCTCCTCTTATAGCCAAGGCGTCCGGATCCAGCCCATCATCCACCTGGCCTAATATCGGAGCCGATGCGCATTGAACAAAGGGCGGTATAGGTGCTCCCTCTGGCAATAACACAAAACCGGAATATAGTTCCCCCTCCACTTCTTCATCGCGAACGTCTAAATCTATCCCCAACCGACTCCCAAGTCTTTGAAAGGGGTTTAGTACCACGCCTCCCACCAGGCTCATGAATTTGATGAAATCTCTCCTGGTTAACATCACCCATTCCTCCTTCCCATGCTATGCAAAAAGAGTAGAGGTTTATTTCTCCATCATTCCTTTTCGTCGGCTAATCTTCGTCAATCGCTCAACAAAAGAACCCATGACGCGTATACTTCTAGTTCTGATTTTGATAGTTCATCCCTTATCCATAATAACGGGAAAGATCCCAAAATACTGCACGCAGGCAAGGGAAATCTTAAACTCTTAATCCAATTTCAAAGATGTGGATTCCATACACCTCCCCTCCACCTCTCATCTAACTTGGTGTACAGACGCCGTTAATAATCTGGCCTTGCCTGAAGAACAGAGTTGGCCAGGCGGATGCAAAAGACGATCTTTCCTTTCTGCAACAAGATCACAGCCGGCAGTATTCTTAGCGTGTTCGTTATAAGCAGAGTCCACCAGCTGTACCTGGGCCAATGCCCAGGCCTTTTACAGCATAAATAACGGCTATCTGAACCAGTATCGCGTGAATACAGTGCTGGTGCAGGTCTCCGCGAACCTGGACTGCTTGTTTCCTAATGAGGTACCGGAAGTGATTGTTACAGAGAGGGGATGCGCGGAGATACGTGTATTTACTCAGTAATGGGTAAATCGTGACTGCTCACCCATCCGAGGAAATAGAACACTGATTTTGCCGATTCAGCGAATGTTCGCGGATAAACCTTTATCGGCTCTCTCCAATCTTGGTTGGCTGGGATTTACTCTTTTCACCACCACCAAGTCACGAATAACCGCTAGAAATCCGCTCAGATCCGCAAAGTCCGCGTGATATGCGTTCTATCCGGGGCAAGAACAGGAAGGAGCCTGAGTAGTAACGTTTTTCAATCGATCTGCCCGCGCTTCAGCCGCACGCTTCGCTGTGCTCCGCGCGTGGCTGAAGCGCCGGTTGGGCGTCACTGCCATAAAATGCTGGCGAGCAATACCGAGTCTAGGGGACCGATACCGGCATAGGTTGATCTGGATAGTAGGAGCCCATCCAGATTAGGTCTCCGGTGCGAGCGTCAAGTACGACAGTGATGTTATCATAGCGCTCTGGCGAATCTTGACCTGGTCTGGGCAAACTCACCCCTCGCCACTCAACATCCCCCTTGATTGCCAAAATAAAAACCGGAATGTCAGATGTGAGTCCGAATTTGGCTGCATCCGCTCCCAGGTCTATTCCAATTAGCGCATTCCATTCAGCTAGATCCATCCGAATAGCTTTTTGGGCCTTTGGCGCGTCTATCAATCCGGCTGCACGGGCTTCAGTAAGTGCCTTTGCAGTGAGGATCTCGTCGTCGAGCACAGGCGTAGGTAATGCTCTCCCAGCTGAGACGAGGGCAAAGGTCAACATTAGAAACAGCACCAAAATGCCAGCAAAGAGCAGACTTCTATTTCTGCGCTTCATCATAATAATCGTCCTCCTTAACTGTGTCCGTCTCCATCGTCATAAAATGAGTTTGAGCCATTGTCAGTATTGAAGTAAGGAGCATCATCTGCGTAGTTTACATGGCCGTTCCAAGACACAAATACAAATGTTCCATCAGGATTTCGCTTCGAGTAGCGTAGATCCCAAAGCTTGGTGTGCCCCATACTTTCGACACCATAAGCTACTTCGCCTCCGCCAATCACCGCATCTCCATCAGAGAAGTTGGCATTAACATTCGCAACATTGCCGCCATCTACGTAGAACCAGTACTTCCCTGTATTAGGATCGTACTGCATACTGTACCGGTGAGTAGCGGCTGAGATAACTACATTCATCTGTTTAGCGCCACTCCCATCATTATACCCAATGGCACCGCGAATACCTGCTGTTGTCTTTTGCCACCCGAATTCCACGTAACGCCATGGGTCCCACTGAACTACCCCTGCACGATTGTAAACCCACTGGCCACCATCTCCCGTGTCCAAGTCGGGGTTCGTCCAATTGATATACGCCCATGCTCCCCACGCTACGATGTCCTTTTTCTCAGTAGCATTGTGGAGAGCGCCAGTATGCGCCTGCACCTCTGTGGAGACTCCTCCGATCAGGATAATTGTTACTAAAACAACTAAAGCTAACTTCTTCACACTGATCCTCCTCTCTTGACAAATTCGAGCTAACCTTAACTTGTGACCAATTCCCTTATTCATAATAACGGGAAAGATCCCAAAATACTGCATGCAGGCAAGGGAAAATCTTTAACTCTTAATCGATTTCTTTGATGTGGATTCCATTCACCTGTCTCCCGGCGGGCCAGGTCAACCCAACCTATCCTTCGGGGGCCATCGAAGACGGGTTGCTGAAAAGCCATCAACCGTCCGCCCTACGAACAGGTGGCTATGACTTTGGTTCCAATAATATTATCCGATCCTCGTGGAAAAGAAGCCAGCAGGCGGGGAGCAGGATCATCGAAACGCAGCGTGTAGAGCCGGGCGCTGCGATAGTAAACGAAGTCCTGGTCGATTTGCTACACCCCAACCAGGTAGTCGATACCCATCCGGTCGGGGTGCGGGTAGACCAGGTAAGCCTGACCCGGCAGGGTGACAATCCGCTTAGAGGAAAATTGGTCCGTTGGACTGGCAGCAAACAGCCGGTCGCTGGGCCGGGGCAGCCGTCCGGTCAATTGGTTCCGGACGCGTAACCGGGACAGGGGTAGCTTAGGATCCTCTCGTGTGGCGATGACCAGGTGCATCTGCGGTGGCAGGTGCTCGATCAGAAATGTGAGTGCGTTGTCTACTTGTTTGGAATCAATCACGTGGTAGTCGTCAAGGACAAAGATGAAGTTGTCGGGGATGGTAGTGATTTCATTGATCAGGGTTGTCAGAATCGATTCGGTTGTCGGTGGTTGAGGGGATTGGAGCACAGCCACCAAGCCCTCGCCAATTCCCGCCTTGATAGTCCGTAATGCCGCTACCAGGTAAGAGACGAAACGCACCGGATCGTTGTCCCCTTTATCCAGTGACAGCCAGGCGACCCGCCTATCGCAGCCAGCGATCCATTCGCTGACCATTGTGGTCTTGCCAAACCCGGCAGAGGCTGAGATGAGGGTCAGCTTGCAACCTGAAGAGAGACCCTCATTCAGCCGCTCGATCAGGCGGTGGCGTAGCACAATTTTAGCCCGGGGTGGAGGGAGATACAGCTTCGTGGCTAAAATTGGTGCAGACATAGCTCAATTATATTACGCCCCTCTTGTTTCCGGTCTTCCTAGGGAGGAACTGACTGGACAGAAACCAATCTCCACCGATCACTTCTTATAGAGATAAACGACGATACCGTAAGACAAATAGCTAAACACCTATCTGAGATCTTTGGAACAGCAGAATAATTAGCGAAATTGCGTAACACAGAGAGACAATCATAAAGGCTGACAACAATCCGTATTGGAGACCTGGAACCAGTGAACCTTGCGGGTAAATAAGCTGAAATGACGACCTCGTCAGCCACAAAATACAGGTTGCAGCCAGCATTACAATGATTGAATATCGATTTGCTTTGCCTCCAAGGACAAATAGCATATTCAATAATCCAAACAATACCTGGGATAGAGAGAAGAACACGTTAATCGCTCTCACAGCCGTTACCAGCTCTGTCGCATTGACATCAATATAGGAGTACCAATTCCATAGTTTCGGTACAAAAAGTGCCATATTCCAAAACCAATTGAAGCGCTGCTGCCTAGCATCACGAAAATCTTAACCAGTGGATCCATAAGATCTCCTCAAAATGATCTTATTCAACCTCGATGCGATCCACCTGGACCTGCGAGCCGTTGTAGTCAGGCACATTGCTGAATAAAGTACCATAAAGATGGACAATCTTGCCGCTGTCGCGCAGCGCTTCGATTTGGGACCTTACTGCCGGGTCCATTGAATCGATACCAAAATATATGACTTGCCCCAGGTCCTGACGCTCGAAGTAGTCATCATACTGTGCGCCGGGTTCCGTACTCTTGATGACGCCCCACCAGTCAGCGATTTCTTCTGTAGTACCTGGCGCCATGTAACCACCCGAGGCATTTCCTCCTGAGTTATTAATTCTTCCTGGACCACCCTCACTTGCTTCGGTGGTCGCCTCAATCGTTGATTTTTCTGTCAAGCCGCACTCCCCACGGAAATATGCCCACTCGTCACAGATGCTGCCGTCTGGAAAAACACACACACCGGATTGGCTGCCATCGTCCGCGGTACGGATTTCATATTCATAGCCGTTCTGCTCGCAATAGGCTGCGGCAGGATTTGGCATATTCACCTGAGAATCATCTGTCGCAACCGGCTCTAAATTGACCCGGAAAATTGTGCAAGCTGTCAATGCCAGCATAATGATTGTGAATGTAATGATCCTTTTCATTTTTTACTTCTTTCTGTGCTTCTAGATATTTAATAGCTCTCTTATTCCTTTATTTCCCGCGCCTTTGCACAGGTCAGGAGGATGGCTAAACTAAACTTCGTTTCTTATGCCTTGATGGGATGCTAATATTCCGGCGAAGATTATGTTGTGGAGGTGATTTCCGTCACTTGCTCCAATTCTACATTCCTTGGTATTTCGAATCATCCAACCCTTGGCGGATATTCTCTTCATCTTTCATCTCGCTGAACTGTGGCGCACCGTGCGCCTGCGCCCAGGCAGCCTCTTCGGCAATGCACAGGTCGTCTATTGAAGCCCTCCTCCCAATGAACCAATTTCCGCAGTTCGGGCAGCGGACCAATTTCCCCACCAGCAGGTTAGGTGAAAAGAGATTCAAGGCAAAAGGATGGACGCAGCGTGGGCAGATCGTTCCACCAATGACACCATAATTGTGTCCGCTAGGAGGCAGGAGTTCGCCTTTCTTGCGCCCCCTGCTCAGGGTACGGACGACTTTAGAAAATAGAACCCAAATCAAGACCAAAGTGAGGATAAGCACGGTTATCTTCAATCCCCTCTGCCGGCTCTCCTCCGCGGTCATATAGTTGAATGTCATTTCACGAGTGCGTAGTTCGCGCCCATCACTCGTATATCCAATTGCATGCATGGTGTGCTTGCCGGGAGTGTAATCATCGGTGACGAATTGAACCTTGAATGGCGGTTCGGTATCCTCGGCGATCATGGTGTTGTCAATATAGAACTGGACCTTCACCAGGTTGGACGGACCCGTTACCTTCATACTGAATGTGCCCTGGATGGCACCTGTGCCGTCGGATGAACCGAAATCGCGTGAAACGCTCAATTCCAGTTCTTCCTCCGCCTGGGCACGAGCAGGAGTTACAAACCCCAGGATTGCCAGCAAAACTAGAAAAACATATAAGCAGTTCCTTTTCATGAGCTTATCTCCATCTGGTCTGGATCGACTCGCGCTGGAAAAAAGGTACAACCAGGTAGATCAAAAAGGTATCCAGCGCAACGATTGTCGTTATTATCAGTAGGCAGAAATCTTTTCCCTTTTCGATAGCCAATCATGGCATACAGCACTTATGGACGACCATCTGAGAGTCTAGATTTTCAACAAAGCAATTATCGGCAACAGCAGTGCAGAAATGAAACCCACTAACAAGATGACATGGATGCGTTTACTCTTTGGGTGATTTACCCAGTACGTGAGAATGACTGATAACAACAATGTCTGTGAAAACACCTCCGGCCAACCTACTATATGATCCCATAAGGGGAATTTGAAAAAAATCATTCCCTCAATTCCTCCCCAACTGGCTGAAAATGGCGTAAGAATCCCTAAAACGACAAGCATACACCACATGATCAGCCAGCCTTTTCGATTACTGAATAAGACATCTCGTAACAAGTAAAACACAATTGCCAATAATGCAGCCCTAAATGGCTGAAATAGAGGGCTGGCTATCAGTATCGGATCCGTAATATTTCGAATGATCGGGGCTACATCTGGCCGGATCATTCGAGTTGTATATCCAAGGAGAATAGCAGCGATTACGCCCATAGCGAAATAAGTGACAGTATGAGTAATAATCGTCCGATACAGAATTGACAGGAAAGAAGGTTGTGGGTTATCCATCATTATTTTTTCCTTTTCGTCTCAATCAGACCGCGCCCAACCACCAATATCTTGATGTTCGTTTTCTATCGTTTCTTATTGAATAGCGGTATATGCCAACGCGGAAGGTGTACGGCAGCCGACGATGGCAGGGGCTTCATGGATGAGCGCGTCGTTCTTGAGAGCCTCGACCATGAACAAGGCATAGTCCACGCGACGCGTGAGGTTGCTGGCGAGAATGGGATCGCCTACATGCCGACTCCATACCGGCAAACCCTGGCTCTCTCCCTCCTCAAGATCGCTTCCGCGCACGACCGTCCAGCGGGTTGCGCTGGCAAAGATCCGACGGCACGCCTCCACTTGGTCGTCAAGGTCAATGAAGGGAATGATCCTCGTAAGCCAGCGGGTGATCTTCTCCTCTCTTTGCAGGGAAGATGGGTGCACATCTTTGCCATCGCGGGAGATATGCCATCCGCAAGAAAAAACGAGGCGCGCACCTGGAGGCGCAAAGTCGAGCACCGCCTGGGCTGTACCAGTCGAATAGTTCTGATTGCCCCATGGAACCAGCACAGTGAGAACTCCGTCACAATCGCAAACAGCTTTCTTGATGACCTCACGGTCGTTCGTCGCACCGGGCATGATCGTGATGCGCCCCTTGAACGCGTCGAGTTTGCTAACACTGCGCTCCCGACAGACACCAACCACTTCATAGCCCCGGTCCAGCGCGAGCTGCACCATATACTTGCCAAGTTTTCCAGATGCGCCCACAATGCAGATTTTCATCTTTTTCTCCTTTCTCGATTTGTCTTGTTTTGCGAACTCATTTGAGTTTTACGCTGTCTTGCTCGGATCACCGCGCAGCAACACAATTCCCAGCCAGAGGAACCACACAATATGGAGCAGTCCGAAGACGATACCCGCATCCGCAAGCGATGGCACAACTGAGACGAGACCCGCAGAAGCGATCACAAATCCAAGCCAGTTGAGCGGTTTGGGAAGCGCATTCGTTCGAGAAGCAGCCCAACTTACAAGCAAGAGCCACAACCCGCCCAGGAGTTCTCCACCAGCTCCACCCAAGCCTTGGGCTACCGTTTCAAGCACTTGCCAGGCCCACACGGCTTGAGGCGGATCAATGGCATACAACCCAACGATCGCTTCCATGCCATAGTTGAACACCATGCTGCTTGCCAAAAGAAGGCAAGCCCAGATGATGGCGATAGCAGTCGCGACCTGAGCTACTATCGTTGCGCCGACTTTCAAGCGGTGGTAGAGGGCCAACCCCAACACAACCAGACTAAGCGCAACAAACTCATAGACAATCACGTGCATCGCGAACATGCTCGTGTAGTTATCCCTGAGTAAAATGACCTTTTCGGTGGGGTCAACGACAGCGGGATAGTTAACTACGACAAGGAAATAGGGTATCGCCACAATGTAGGCCAAGGCCATGTAAAGTGCAGCGACACCGCCAGATATCTGCCAGGTTTTCATGATTTGCTCCTTTTATTTCAAATAAGTCAGGCTTCGATGTTGCGCCAGGTCCATGCCAACCCGATAATCAGCAGCAAGCAGAGGGTCTCGACCATGGCGATGAATGTGTAATGGGGGTATGACGCCGCCCCGCCCCAGATATAGGCAATGTTGACGATGGCCACGACGATGTTGCCCCAGCGATTGATTCCGTGCTTCAACACGCGCGACAGGATGATCATGGCAATGCCGAGTTGCCCCATGATCGCCCCGATCAACATCAATTGGGGAATGGATGCGCCAGTGCTGGCTGCGGTTCTCGCCACCTCTTCCGCCGAGCCGGGGATGTTCAGCGAAAAGATGTCCGCTTTCAGCATGTTGATCATGACTGCGATCCACAGGCTGGAAAGCAGGACTTTGGTGTCGATCTTTTTTGTGGGGGTTGCGCTTGTATTCATTTTTTCTCCTTTTTGAATGATATTGATGAGTTTCATTGATTAAAAATGGTGTTGCCACCCGGTTCCCCGGGGCTGAAACAGGCTGGAAATATCATCAAAGGCAGACCTCCTTTCCAATTAGCGATTACCGTTTACTATGTTTCGCTTGACTGATCTGCCTGGTCGGGTTTAACGGGACAGACCGAGACCAGCGTCAGACCAAGGTCCCGTACTTTTTTAAGCAAACCATGCAGCGCGGCTTGATCGACCACCGGGCCGGTCAGAACATTCATGCCATCTTCTTCCAATGTAATGACCATCCCGTCAAACCAGTCCGTCCATTGGTTGTCCAGGTGGTTTTTGACCCGGATCTGATAGATCAGGGGCTGCAATGGTTCAGGTTTGGGAGTGGGTTTGTTTGACAATGATTTTTACCTCGACGGAAAGTGAGATTGGCCTGTGCATCTTGCTTTGTACACAGACAATATACATGCGCCACAGTGTCACCGGTAGACACTTTGGTGTGGGGCGGAGTGTTGTTTTGGATTGTCGAAAAGTGTGTAGGGGGAAGGCTTAGATCAAGCCCAGCTCATGGGCGCGAGCGATGGCTTCAGTGCGCCGCTGAACTTGTAGTTTTTCGAAGATCCGACGGTTGTGGCCTTTGACGGTGTCCAAGGCCAGGAATAACCTTGCGCAGATTTCCTGGTTGGAAAGACCCTCGGCGATCAGTCCCAGCACTTCCAGCTCGCGTGGGGTGAGGGGTTCCACCAACCCTGTATGATTGGGAACGGAGGCTGTCAGTCTTTCTTCCTTCGTCTCCGCCTTGAAGGCAGCCAACAACTTGTTGACATAATCCGGCTGGATACCCTGCGCTGCTGCTGCGGACAGGAGTTCCGCCATCGCAGGCCCTTCGTCCAGGAAGAGACGGATGAAACCTTCCGGTTCGGCACGCGTCAACACCTCATCCAATAGGTGCATAGCCTTATCATGTTCACCAAGTGCATAAAGCGCGATAGATTGCACAGCCATTACCCTGAACAACCTATCCAACAAGCCTTCTGTTTCCGCTTGCTGGTGCAATAGTTCCAGGATCGCCAGCGCTGAAGAGGGGTCTTTTTGGGCGAGGAGCACGCGTGCCTGCATGAGTGGAAGGTTATTATGACGTACCAGTTGAGCGGCTGCATCTGTGTTGCCCTGCTGAAGGTGGAAATACACCCTGGTGAAGGCGATATGCGGCAGGCGTAAAGCGTAGTGCTTTTCACGCATGGTGTGTTCAGCCTGCGATAAATATTGTGCTGCGCCGGCCACATCTCCCCGGGCTAATTTAAGGTGAACCATGAACAATTCGCTCGATATTAATCTATCAATGACTTGATCATACTGCCGCGCCAGTTGAACGCTTTGTTCCCCATACTGCTCCGCGAGGTTCAAATCGTTCCACTCATAGAATATCCGCGCCAGACCAATAAACACCAAAGGGGCATTATAAGGGGAATAAACATCAACCATATTCATAACTTGCTGGTAGGTCTCGGCTGCCAGGCGAAGCTGGCTTTGTTCTTCCTGGAGCTGGCTCAAACGGATCGAAGCCAATGTGGCGTCGATATCGTCGCCGGCTGCCTGGGCGAGAGCCAGGGCTTCGGCATATGCCCGACCGGCCTCAGCTAGGTTATTCTGGGAATAATAGGCAAACCCCATCGCCCGGGTGGCCATGGACCGGTCAGCCAGGTTATCAGGGTGCAGATACTCCAGGGCGCGGCGTGCTTGAACAAAGATGAGTTCTGTCTGATAATTCAGTTGCGCCAGGTTTGCCCGGGCGGCAGCAATCCTTCCGATCAGGTCACGAGTCTTTTCGTCCTGTCCGGCGCCCGGCGAAGATGTGGAAGCCAACGCTGCTTCGATCGCCTGGAGTATCTCTTCCACGCCAGTGAACTGACCGATAACCAGCAGCATCGCAGCCTGCCCCCACCACAACATGGGCCTGGAATCCAGCACGGTCTTTGGCAGCGACTCCAGCCAGTGAAGGATCGTCGTGGCTGCGCCGCGCAGGTGGATGGGCATCTTCTTGCTTTCCATCAGGCGCTCGGCGCGCTCGATATCATTGGCTGCAGCCGCATGGCGGAAAGCCTCCAGCAGGAGGTCGTTGTGTTCATACCATTCGCTGGCATGGATGTGCAGTCCGGCGATCCCTTCAAGGGAGATGCTTTGTCCCAGCCGCTTGCGCAGAAGATCGCCAAAAAGGTGGTGATAGCGGTACCAGCCTCGCTCATTATCCTGCGGGACGGTGAACAGGTTGGCGCGTTCGAGATATTCCAGGGTCCCCTGCCCGGGGACAGTTGGGTCGAGCAGAACAGCGTCGCAAAGCGAGCCGCACATACGCTCGAGCACAGAAGTACGCAGCAAAAAACTCTGGATCCCGTCAGGCTGCTGGTGCAGGACCTCTTCTAGCAAATAATCCACCACGAAGCGATGGCTGCCGGTGAAAGATTGGATGAAACCAGCGGTGTCTTTATGTCCCTGCATGGAGATCGCGGCTAATTGCAGACCAGCGATCCAGCCTTCGGTGCGGGTCTCTAATGCAGTAACATTCTCTGCCGAGAGGTTCAGCCCCATCATCTGGTTGAGGAATTCGACGGCTTCGGCAGGGGTGAAGCGCAGATCGGCGGCGCGCAGTTCGGTCAGTTGGCCGCGGGCGCGCAGGCGCGCCAGCGGCAGGGACGGGTCTTCGCGCGTGGCAATGAGCAGGTGCATCTGCGGCGGCTGGTGTTCGATGAGAAAAGCCAGGGATTGATCGACCGGTTGAGAATCGATTAGGTGATAATCATCGAGTACGAGCAGAAAGTGCTCAGGGATCCCCGAAATCTCGTTGAGAAGGGTGATCAAAAAGGTTTCGATTTGCAGTGGTTGGGGGGATTGAAGCGCGGCCAGCAATCCGTCACCAATTCCAGCTTTGATCGTCTGTAACGCCTTCACAAGATAAGAGATAAAACGCGCCGGATCGTTATCCCCTGCATCCAGCGACAACCATGCCACCCACCTACCGCAACCAGCGATCCATTCGCTGACCAGTGTGGTTTTGCCAAACCCGGCAGATGCTGAGATGAGGGTCAGCTTGCAACCCGAAGAGAGACCCTCGTTCAGCCGCTCGATCAGGCGGGGGCGTAGGACTATTTTAGCCCGGGGTGGAGGGATATACAGCTTCGTGGCTAAAATTGGCGTAGACATAGATCAATTATAATGCCGCAACCTCCGTCTTCCGATTTATGATGATGACACCGTGATAACGACATTGCCTTTTTTATGCCCTTGCTCGACATAGCGGTGCGCCTCGACGATATGCTTCAACGGATAAACCCGGTCTATGACCGGTTTTATCTTTCCCGCCTCGATCAGTTCTTTGAGGAAAAGTAAATCTTCAGTCTTTTGGTTTGCCGCCCCAATGATTACTTTCTTGCTGCTTCTCATAGAAGTCCATCGCCCTCGAACCATCTGGGTCAGTCCGGCGTTCCCTAATAGATAGCGTCCATTTTGTTTAAGCGATCTGACACTGCCTGAAAACGAACTCTTGCCCATCACATCAAAAATAACATCATAGGTCTCAGCGCTTTTGGTGAAATCTTCTTGAGTGTAATCAATGACATGGTCTGCGCCAATCGATCGCAGCATGTCCAATTTGCCTGTGCTGTCCACACCGGTCACTTCTGCCCCAAAGTACCTGGCAAGCTGTACCGCAAAAGTACCGATACTTCCGCCGGCGCCGATAATCAAAACCTTTTGTCCGCTCTGGATATTTCCTTTGCGAAGAAAATGCAATGCCTCAAGACCCCCAGTAGGGACGGCGGCAGCTTCCTCGTAGGTCATATTGGTCGGTTTCTTTGCCAACACCCCCATTTTGGGTTTTTCAGGCAGACATTTGTACTCGGCGTAAGCGCCAAAACCAAAACCGGTCGTGGCAAAAACCTGGTCACCTTTCTTGAACAGCTTGACATCTTTGCCAACTGATTCAATTTCCCCGGCTAACTCCTGCCCTAGTATGGTAACTCTTTGGGGTTTTTTGATCCCTGCATAGATCCGCATGGGGAGCGACAACCAGACAGGGAATTTGAGATTTCGCATCTCGCAGTCCCCTGCGGTTACGGTTGTCGCATAGATTCTTATCAGTACTTCAGTCTCTTTTGGGGCAGGTTTTGCCGCATCTCTAAGCTGAAGGACCTCCGGTGGTCCGTATTTTGTCCAAACAATTGCTTTCATAAATTATCCTTCATTAGAACGTAGATTGCCTCAATTTATAGCTTGGCATCTTGCATATCTGCCTGGCCTTTCCCTGGCGTAGTCGAGGGATCGGGTTCAACACCATTGACCGAGATCAATGGCATTCCTAAATCCCGCACTTTCTTTAGCAATCCATGCAACGCGGCCTGATCGACTACTGGGCCGGTTATAAGAGTATCGCCGTTGTCTTCCAGAGTGAAAGTCGCTTCTCCAAACCAGTCTGTCCATTGATGACCCAGATGGCCCTTGATCCTGATTGCATAGATCACTGGTTGGAGATCCGGATTACTTATTGGGATGAGTTTGTTTGACATAACGTATACCTCTTTGTGGCCAGCCGTCACTGTCCGTGCCACTTGCTCCATGTAAAAGAGTTAGTTTATCTATAAGAATGAAACAAGCGGCCGTATGGCCGCTTGTCCACTCCAGCGAACCTTAATCGGCTCCAGCTTGGCTGAGCTGGGGGCTTACCGTGACAGGTAAGGGTTCAGTGACTTTCACTCGCCGTTCTGACAGGAGCGAATATCCCAGCCAGATCAGAGCTAACCCCATCGGCACCGCCATAATCCGATCGAGCGGGTGTGGGATCACAGCTCCTGCGAGGACCAACACGGCTGAAAAAGAAAGCAGGACGGCTGCCCAACGCGGCAGGACCCGGGCGCGGATCGTTGCGATGCCAAACAGCAGACCGCCGAGAATATACCCCACAAACCCTGCTAGCGAATATAGCACTGCAAGGGCCCCGAGGTTCATCCCGCCGGCGGCCCCACTGGCCAACCCCAAGATGCTCTCCACAAACTTCGGCGACTCGGTCGCCAACAGCGGCAAGATAAAGGCTTCGGCGAAGGCAAAGGGCAATGTGAGCGCAAAGAAGAGGCTAAACAGGAGATAGCCAGCCAGACCCAGCCAACCAGCCTTTTCCGCTTGCCTGGCGTAGAGCCCCGTAATGCCGAGCAACCCGAGGAGGCACATAGCCGTCTTCAATGCGGTGACGATTGCCCATGTGCCGGTGGTGACTGACGAAAGAACGTCGGGTGGATGGATCGGCTGGATGGCTAAAAAAATGATCCCTGCCGCCATAGCTGGTAAACCTGCCCAACGGATGAGTTTCGAGGTTGTTATCTTCATTTTGCTCTCCTTGACCGCGGTCTGGCGGTTGGTGTTCGCAAGATTGTCTGCTTTACTGATTGTGGTCTTACTATTGACGTTCATTGTCTATCTCCTTTTTTGAACGATACGGATGAGTTTCATTGAATTGGACTTGAGCGACCTAGGCCAATGGTATTTCTAAACCATGCACTTTTTTGAGCAATCCATATTACCGTGCACCTCTTGTGGTCGGCCATCACTGTCCGTGCCACTTGCTCAATATGGATATAGTCTACCTTTAAGGTAGTATTAAAGGATAGATACTTAAGTGTTGTTTGGGGGTATTGTTTTTGAGGGATTGAGAGGAGGAGAAGTTCTCAAGCTGTGGCTTTATGGACCGCTGGCTAAAGCCCCCTTTAGGGTGCGAGCAGTCATGTTACCAGGTTTACGGGCAAATGGATATTTCGTTTACAACAGATCCAACTCGCGGGCGCGGGCGATAGCTTCAGTGCGGCTTTGTACTTGTAGTTTGCTGTAGATTTTCTGGTTATGCCCTTTAACCGTATTCAAGGCCAGGAAAAGCCGCTGGCTGATCTCACGATTCGAGAGACCCTGGGCAATGAGTCGGAGTACTTCCAACTCGCGCTGGCTCAATGGTTCGATCAGAGACTGGGCAGGAGGCAGATTAGACTTGCCATCGTTCTTCTGCTCCTCTGCTTCAAATACAGCCAGCAGCTTACCGATATAGTCTGGCATAATTCCACGAGCAGCAGCTTCGCGAAGCAGTTGCTCCATGAGTGGACCTTCGTCTAAAAACTTTCGAACGTAGCCCTCCGGCTCAGCCAGCCTCAGGGCTTGGTGCAGCGGCAAGAGAGCAGCAGGGATGTCGCCCTGTGCCTGGTGAGCAAGCGCCTGCAATTCCAGAATTTCGATCGCGCTGCCTGCCCTTCCGCCTTCATCCGCTTCATTAAGGAGGCGCTCCAGCAGTCCCATTACCTCAAGAATGGAGCGGTCTGCATGGTCACTCTTGTACTGGGCCAGGAGTATTCTGGCCAGGGTGATGTGCTCGAACTCGCGCAGGTAGTCGATGTTATCATCGATGGACAGGCCCTGCTTTTGCGCCCAGTCGAGGGCTTCCCCCAACCTGCCCTGCACGACCCACACCCTGATCTTCGACGCCGCGACCGGATGCACATTGGGGGAGAAGTCACTCACATACAGGCGCTCTGCCTCATCCAGCAGTTCGAGAGCGCCGTCCAGGTCTCCTCGGGCCTCCCGTATGCGAGCCATCGCAACGTGCCAGCGATACCGGTTTTGCGGTAACCCGGTGAGTTCACCCAGTTCCTGGCTTCTCAACAGGTGCTGCGTGGCGGCACCCAGATCGTTGTGCTCACGTTTGAGCACGCTCATTCCTACGTACGTATCTGCCGTTCCACGCACGGCAAGCGCCGGTGTGCCCTGTTCCGTTGCCAGCTGCAGTGCTTGCTCGTAGGTACGCATGGCCTCGTGGAGACGGCCTTGCGCAATCCGTATATCCGCCATGGAGATGGCGCACCCAATGGCGTCAGATATGTACCCCGCCTTCAGTAACCTCGCCGTGCCTTCGGTATACGACCGGTGCGCTGCCTCGAGATCCCCGCTTGCCCAGGAAGTGAGCCCCAGGAATCCCGCTGCCGCTCCGTGCAAGAGATGATCGTCCTCAGATGCGAGGTCGAGCACCCGCCGGGCGTATTTCACGGTCGCAGGCGCATCGCCCTGAGCTAGTGCAATTGCGGCACGGTACATGGCGATCGCACCCGGTAGACGGTGAAACTCCTCGTTGTCCACTACGACCATCTCAGCCGATGAGGCTTCCGGTCGTTCACTTGTGTCCGCCGTTGGTTCCAGCCACCGTTCGGCGTCCCGCAGCCGGGCCTCCACGCTCTCGAGTTGGCCGCCAAGTAGTAATGCCCCGGCATAGTGAACGCTGAGTACAGGCCTGAAGCGAAGCAGATCGTCGGGGAGCGCTTTAAGCCAGCCAAGCAGCGTGGCCTCCTGTCTACTCTTGCGCATGGCTGGCACTGCCATCTCGACCAGGTCCGCCGTTCGCTTGAAATCCTCGGCGGTCAGCGCATGGCGGATCGAATCGGCTTTCGAACCATTGTGCTCGTACCACTCGCTCGCACGCCTATGTAAAGCAGCTACCTGATCGGGTTGCTCTGCCATCAAATGCAAACGGAGAACTTCGGCAAAAAGGTGGTGATAGCGATACCAGTGGCGCTTATCATCCAGCGCGGAGACAAACAGGTTGCTTCGCTCCAGGGCTTCCAACAGCACTTTGCTTTCCTCCTGGTCCGTGACGGCATCGCACAGCGGGCCACTCAGCCAGTCGAGAATGGAAGTCTGGAGCAAGAAGCTGCGGACTCGTTCGGACTGACGCTGCAGGACCTCTTCGACCAAATAGTCCACGATGTAGCGGTTGTCTCCAGCGAAAGCCCGTATGAACTCGTGAACGTCCTGTCGCCCCCGCGTCGAGAGTGCTGCCAGCTGGAGCCCCGCAATCCAGCCTTCGGTACGGGTTTCCAGAATGGCGATATCTTCCGCTGAGAGGTTCAAGCCCATTACCTGGTTGAGGAAGTCGGCGGCTTCGCTTGGGGTAAAGCGCAGGTCGGCGGCGCGCAGCTCGGTCAATTGGTCCCGGGCGCGCAACCGGGCCAGGGGTAGATTTGGATCCTCGCGGGTGGCTATGATCAGGTGCATCTGTGGAGGCTGATGTTCGACGAGGAAGGCCAGGGCCTGATCTACTGGTTTGGAATCAATCACATGGTAGTCGTCCAGGACAAAGACAAAATAGTCCGACATGGTGGTGATTTCATTGAGTAGGGCCGTTAGAATCGCTTCGGTGGAGGGTGGCTGAGGGGATTGGAGAAAAGCCAATAAACCTTCACCAATACCCGCCTTGATGGTCTGTAAAGCTGCTACCAGGTACGAGATGAAACGCACCGGGTCGCTATCCCCTTCATCCAGCGAAAGCCAGGCGACCGGTCGCCCACATACAGCAACCCATTCGCTGACCAGAGTGGTTTTACCAAAGCCAGCAGAGGCAGAGATGAGGGTAAGATTGTGGTGCAGGCCCTCGTTCAGCCGCTCGATCAGGTGATGACGGAGAACAATTTTTGCTCGAGGTAGGGGGATATAAAGTTTTGTAGCCAAAATAGGCGTAGACATGGCTCAATTATAAAGTATTCACCGAATCTACTCCGCGATCCGTTTCCCTCAATCCTCAATGGCTCGTGCCTGGATACCATTAGGCGCGACTGAATAGATTACAGACGGACGGAAGGGAACATTGGTGACAATGGAGAAGTGAAAGGACAGATAGCGACCGAAGTCAAAATCGCCCTCCCGATGTCCCACAATGTCTTGACAATCGTCGAAGAGTACGTACTAATGAAGGAGTATCGCTTAAAAGTGAGATCGCCCAGCTGTCACTGAGCGATCTCGGGCGTGAAGATCACGCCAAAGCGTAAAACCTCGTTCTTTGACATCCGTTTTTCAACAGATCGAGAGCCGGTAGGCTCACAAGACTTTACGCTCAGCGGAGAGGGTGGGATTCGAACCCACGGTGGCCCAAAGGACCACAACGGTTTTCGAGACCGCCCCGTTCGTCCACTCCGGCACCTCTCCTGTTTTGCGGGGGAAATTATAGCATACCCGCTGCGTTTCACCTTCCGGATTCTAGCGGCGGCGGTATGTTTTGCTCAGTACGCCCAGCAGCGAATCGCCAAAACGCACATATCGTTCCGGCACGTCTTTCAACAGTGATTGTAGCTCTTGCTCGTCACGCGGCGCCCGAGAAACCACTTCCAGCAGCAGATCCCGCGGCAAAACCACGTCCGATTCCACCCCCATTTTTTGCGCCTGTTCCTTGCGCCAGGTACGCAGCAGGTCGAGCCGGGTGAGGTAATCCTGGTCGGGACGCAACGGGGTTTCCGGCTCAATCGGCGGGGAGTTCAAGCCATCCATGACGGCTTTTAATAACGCCGGGCCATGTTTGCGCGCCTGGCGCTGGCTGATCCCCGGCAGGCTTTCCAGCTCAGCCTGGCTCACCGGGCAGGCGCTGGCAATGCTGACCAAGGTGCTGTCGCTCATTACCTTAAATACTGGACAATTATAAAGACGGGCAATTTCCTCCCGGTACCGGCATAATTCACGTAAAATCGCCATTTGTTGAGGATTGAGATCCCGCGTGCCGTTAATCCGTTCCCAACAGTCCGGGTGATTGCCATTCAGGTTCTCGCGGGCGTACAAGCGCTCCATCCGCTGAAAATCTTCCTGGGCCAGCTCCCATCGCCCGCTCGAAACCAGCTCGTCATACAGCTGGTTACGCAAGGGAATCAGGTAGTGAGTATCCAGGCGGGCATACTCCAGCATCTCTTTTGGTAAGGGGCGTTTCCCCCAATCTGCACGCTGAAAGCGCTTATTGGTACTGACCCCAAATTCGCTCTCCAGCAGAGCGCTCAGGCCTATCGCCTCCCTGCCAGCCACCCGCGCCGCCCACATCGTATCAAACAGGTTGGCAAAGACAAAGCCAAAATCACGCCGCATACATATCAGGTCGTACTCGGCGGCATGGAATACCTTTTCGATCTGCCGGTTTGCAAAGATGGCAGCTAAGGGTTGTAAATCCACCAGGGCCAGGGGGTCCACCAGAAAATCCGCTGCGGTGGTCGAAAACTGGACCAGGCAGACCTGCTCCTGGTAGGCATACAGGCTGTTCGACTCAGTATCCACCCCGATAACGGGTTCTGCGAGCAGCAACTCTACCAGTGCTTCGAGATCTTTCGGGCGGCTGATTAAGTCGGGTAATGAATGGCTGCGGACAGGCATAAGCTGCAATTATAGCCCTTTTCGTTCCAACCGGCGGATTTTCTCCATGACCAGCGCGTCTTCACCGTCCTGGTAATAACCTGCCCAGATCTCTTTCACCCCATACCCCAACACCCGGTACATTTCCTGCGCAGCCTGGTTGGAAACCCGCACGCACAGGCGGATCACATCCAAACTGATTTCATTTTCACACTGCTCCATCAGCGCCCGGCCAATGCCCATACGCCGGTAGCCGGGAAGCACACCCACGGTGGCAATCCAGGCCACACCCTCCCGCAGCCGGCAATCGGCGGCAATAAAACCCACCATTTCCCTTTCCGCCAGAGCCTTCAAACGCACCATGTTAGGCAAGGTGAGCACTCCGATCAAATCCCAGATGGGCCAGACATCCTTGGGGAAACATATTTGTTCCAGGGTGCGCAATGCCCCCAGGTCACGCCAGGTAGCCGGTGTAATCAGATACCGGCTGCCTGGCATGCTGGAAGTAGATGGGGATTTCAGGCTACGGGTTTTGGTGCCGCCTGCCATAGGACTTATTCAGCGTCCCCCTCACCGGGCTTGCGGTTGGAAAGGAAATTTTCCAACACACTGGTGAACTCCAGGGGGAAGATATATTTTGTGGAAGGCGAAGCGCCCAGTTTGCTGAGGGTATCGAAGTATTGCAGCGTCATCGTCTTCTGGTCGATTCCTTTGGCCGCGTTAAAAATGGCGGTCAGTGCCTGAGCAAAACCTTCCGCCCGCAGCAATTGGGATTGGCGATCACCCTCGGCGCGCAGAATGTTGGATTGCTGTTCGCCTTCCGCTTTGAGGATGGCGCCCTGTTTATCTCCCTGCGCCACGTTAATGGCAGCATCCCGCTGGCCGGTCGATTCAGTTACCAGGGCGCGACGGATACGTTCGGCAGTCATCTGGCGGTTCATGGCATCGGTAATCTCGCGCGGCGGCACAATTTCCCGGATTTCCACATTGGTAACCTTGACGCCCCAGCGTTCCGTCACTTCATCCAGGCGGGTACGTAACATGCTGTTGATATGCTCGCGCTCGGAGAGCACATCATCCAGCTGAATACCACCGATCACCGCGCGCAAAGTGGTGGTTGCCATACCCTGGGCTGCAGCCTCAAAGTTACCCACCTGAAGGACGCTCTCCATAGGATCGAGCACTTTGTAATACCAGATAAAATCTACTGAAATGGAGGCGTTATCTTTGGTGATCGATGTCTGGTGCGGGATTTCACGTACCTGTTCCCTCAAATCAACCATCACCGCCCGGTCGATGAAGGGGATAAGGATGATCAATCCCGGGCCGCGCGCCCCGATTGCCCGGCCCAGGCGAAAAACCACCAGTCGCTGATACTCGGGCACGATGCGGATCGCAGTTGCCAGCAAGGCGATGGCCACCAAAACTACCGCGCCGATTGCACATAAAATGGTCGTCTCGATCATAAGTCAGCCTCCTGAAGTTGGTCTGAGTTGTTTCCTGTGCCGGACTCTGCGGGTTGTGGGGTTGTAGAAGGTATGGCTTCTACAATTAAAGTAAATCCTTCCCGGCCAACAATCCGGACATTTTGATTGGGCGCAATGGGCACCTCGCTGCGTGCGCTCCACTCTTCACCTGCAACATATACCGTCCCGTCGTCGTGCACGTAAGTGCGGGATTCCCCCTGACTACCGATCAGATTTTCCAGCGCCTGGGCGGGTGGAGAAATAAAGGCGTTCACCACTTTGCGGGTGATCACCCACAATACACTGCCTTCTGCAGCCGAGACAATCAGCACCAGCCAGATATTCACGCCAAATAATTGCTCTTCGCCACGGTAAATCAGTGCTGCGCCCGGCAATATCAACAGCAGGCTGGCGGCGAGAATACGCGGCTCACCCCGGCGTAACACAGCCAGCACATACACAAGACCCCCCACCAGAATAAAACCTAAAGCCCAGAGATTGATCGGCAGGTTAAATAATTGGATGGCGACCAGGGCCAGAACAATCACTGCTCCCAATTCAAGGATGCCTGTTCCCGGGGTTAGTAACGCCAGCAGGGCGAACAAAATCCCCCCCATCAGAAGCAGGTACCCCAGATCGGGATTAAGCAGCAATTCCATGAAATAACCTCCGCCTTATCTTGCGTTGATACCGGGTCGTGCTGTATGCGGGAAATGCTAACTACAAATTATAATATACAGGGTATGGGAAAAACCGGCTACTCATTTTGCAATCTGGACACGCTGGATGACGAACCTGGGATTTAGCCTCGCCCTGGGTCTGAGCGCCACGCTTGGCCTGATCTGGTCGGTTTTGCGCAGCCCTCCTGCGCGTACCCACCAACTGGTCAATGCCGGATTGCTGTTGTTATTTGGGATGTATGCGGGGGGCAGGCTGGCTTTCATTTTGCTAAACCCGGTTTATTTTCAAAACCATCCCGCAGAAGCCTGGCGATTTCCACTGGCTGGTTTTGACTGGTACGGCGCCCTGGCTGGAGGCTTGCTGGTTTTCGTGGTTTATGGGCTGGTTCGGCGTGTTCCACTTGGCGAGCTGGCGGACGACCTGCTTCCCTTGCTGGCGGTGATTACAATCGGTAGCTGGCTGGCCTGCTGGTTCGGCGGCTGCGCTTATGGCCCTCCGATCGCCGCCTGGTGGGGGCTGCCGGCGAGAGATGAATGGGGAGTTGTTACCCGGCGTTGGCCGGTGCAGATCGCAGGAGCCATACTTTCGTTGGTCTTCGTCTGGCTGATCGATCTCCTGCCCGCCAAACGGCTCTTCCCCGGGGTAATTTTTGGACTGGGAATTTTTAGCCTTTCTTTGGTGCATTTTATCCTGAGCTTTGTGCGCGTCGACCCGGTGCCTTACTTCGGTTTATTTAGAGCAGACACCTGGGGCGCGGCAATTTTTATGATCGGCTCTCTGCTCAGTTTGAGTTTGATCTGGCTGGTAAAGCGCATCAAACAACGATTATTAATCCGCAACGAGACTCAAACCCAGGAACTTCTATGAACAAACTCACGCTGGCGTTGGCTCAAATCAATACCCATCTGGGTGATGTCCAATCCAACCTGGAAAAGCATTTGCAACTGGCGCAAGAAGCGCACGCATCCGGCGCCGACCTGCTGGTCTTTCCTGAGCTTTCCCTCACCGGTTATGTTTTGCAGGACCTGGCTTCCACCGTTTCCAACCGGCCCACAGCCGATAACCCGGTTTTTAAACCTTTGCTGGATGCCAGCCGCCAGCTCGATCTGGTGGTGGGGTTCGTGGACGAAGATAGCCGTTCCCGCTTTTATATCGCTTCCGCTTACCTTTCCGGCGGTGAAGTGTTGCACGTGCATCATAAAGTGTATTTACCCACGTATGGTCTGTTCGACGAAGGGCGTTTTTTCGCCTGGGGGGATTCCATCCAGGCATTTGATACCCGCTTTGGACGGTTGGGCATCCTGATCTGCGAGGATTTCTGGCACGCCTCGCCGCCGTATTTGCTCTGGCTGGATGGAGCAGATCTGATGTTGTTCGCCTCCGCCTCACCCGGCAGAGGCCTGAACCAGGCGCCAGAACTCGAATCGGCGCGTTGGGTTGAACATATCAATAAGGCGTATGCCAGCCTGTTTACGGTTTACGTGGCGCACGCGAACCGGGTTGGTTACGAAGATGGCCTGAATTTTTGGGGGGGCTCCACTGTATATGATCCCAATGGCGAACTGCTGGCCAAAGGGCCTTATCATATGGAAACCCTGACCCTGTGCGAAATCGACCTGCAGCAGATTCACCGCACGCGCACGCGCCTGCCATTGCTGCGCGATGAGCGTACTGCCCTGGTGATGCGGGAATTACAGAGAATATTGTCCGATGGGCGCTCTACTCAGAAGGGAATCCGATAAATGACCGACCTGACGATCAATACCGACCTGGCGCGCACGATCCTCACCGGCTTTATCCGCACCGAAATCACCCGGGCCGGCTTCAAACGGGCTGTCCTGGGGCTTTCCGGCGGCATCGATTCAACCCTTTCCTGTTTTCTCACCGCCGAAGCGCTGGGAGCGGAAAACGTCCTGGTCGTGCGCATGCCTTATCGCAGTTCCTCACCAGACTCGTTGAGCGACGCCCAGATGGTGATCGATAGGCTGGGAGTTCAGGCCCTCACCATTCCCATCACAGATATGGTCGATCCGCTGCTGGCGCAAATCCCGGCAGAAAACCAGGTGCGCCGTGGCAATGTGATGGCGCGCATGCGGATGATCATCCTCTACGATCAATCCGAGGCATTTAAAGGGCTGGTGGTGGGTACCGGCAACAAGACCGAAATCCTGTTAGGTTATACCACCCTGTACGGCGATGCGGCCTGTGCACTCAACCCGCTTGGCGATCTTTACAAAACCCAGGTACGCCAGCTGGCGCGGGCAATGGGAGTGCCAGAAAGCATCATCAATAAACCGCCTTCGGCAGATTTGTGGGCAGGGCAAACAGACGAAGGCGAACTGGGGTTCACCTATGCCGAGGTCGACAGGCTGCTTTACCTGCTGGTTGACCAACGATACAGCCCGGATGACTGTATTCAAGCCGGGTTCGAGCCGCGCTTCGTTCAGGAAGCGGTGCGCCGTATACGCAAATACCACTATAAACGCCTGATGCCGCCAATTGCCAAGCTCAGCAACCGCACCATAGGATACGACTTTCTCTATCTGCGGGATTGGGGAACGTAGCCTCCTCTCAAATAAACAGGGCAAAAATCACTCCAGAGTCTTAGATAAATACCTAATAGTGGGGGTATAATGGCAGACGCGCCGCTTGATGGCAAAATCAACACACTCGTGGAGTATTGTCTTCGATTATGCGTGTTCACATCCCCCCTGCTCTACACCACCACCGGTTTCGCTTGCTGTGGATCGGTTTAGGCATCTCGATAGCCGGCTCCCAGATGCAATTATGGTCCTTATTCTGGCATATACGCGAGCTGACCGACCAGCCCATCGCTCTGGGAGGTATCGGTCTGGCGCGCATCCTGCCGCTGATCGTCTTTTCACTGATCGGTGGGGCGATCGCCGATGTTGCCAACCGGCGCAAGGTGATGTTTCTCACCCAGGGAAGCATGGCCCTGGTTGCTGTGGCATTGGGGACGTTGACTTTGAGCGGCGACATCCAGCTATGGCATATCTATGCCCTGACTGCGATCCAGGCGGTGGCGGCAGCTTTCGACCTGCCCGCACGCCAGGCATTGGTGCCCAATTTACTGCCGGCGCGTGATCTGCCAAACGCCTTCAGTATGACCTCGATTGCCTTTCAGACGGGCTCGATCGTTGGCCCGGCTTTGAGCGGGATTGTCATCGCCAGCCTGGGTCTGGAATGGGTATATTTCCTCAATGCGCTGACCTATATCGCGGTACTCTGGGCATTGATTGCCATGGGAAGCGTTCCCCAGTCGGTGGTCCGGCGGAGCGCCAACCCGGTCAGCCTGGAAGCGATCCAGGAAGGCATCCGCTTTATCTGGAGCCATCCGATCATCCTCTCCACCATGTTAATGGACTTTATCGCCACCTTCTTTTCGTCCGCCAATACTTTGATGCCGATTATCGCCAGAGATGTTTTGCATGTGGGCGCTCTAGAATATGGCTGGTTGTCCTCCGCCCAGGCAATTGGCGCTATGCTGGCAGCGGTAATCATCTCCCAGATGGAGTCCATACGCCATCAGGGGTGGACATTCTTGCTGGCTGTAGTAGTATTTGGGCTGGCGACCGTGCTGTTTGGGTTTGCGCGCTCGGTGCTTGTTGCCATGCTGGCGCTGATCCTGGTTGGGGCGGCAGATTCGGTCAGCACAATCATCCGCAATACCATCCGCCAGCTACAAACCCCGGATTATATTCGCGGTCGTATGGTAAGTGTGAACCAGATTTTCTTTGCGGGGGGCCCGCAATTAGGGGAAATCGAAGCCGGCGTGGTAGCACAATTCTTCGGCGCACCTTTTGCAGTGATCAGCGGCGGTATCGCCTGTGTGCTGGCGGTGGGTGCAATTGCTCGAAAATGGCCGGTGTTAAAGGCATACAATGGCGATGAACCGGTTCTCGCCGGGCAACCCGTCAGTAGTGGAGCGGATTAATCCAGAGGGCGTACAAATCGAAGACATATACGCTGATCAACTGCGCAGGTCATCTGCGGAAAAGATGACTTCATCTTTTCCGGTCAGCTTTTCTTCGATTTTTTGGCGAACCAGCTCCAGGTGTGCGTTATGCGCCACATAATCCAGGTCGTCAGCGGGAATACTCAATACCGGGCATAAATTAAAGCTATTGATCCAGGTTTCATACAACTGGTTGAGCTGCGCCAGGTATTCGGCGGTGATGTGCTGTTCGTAATCACGCCCGCGCTGACGGATACGCCGGATCAGAGTATTTTCGGAGGCGCGCAAATAAACGACCAGATCGGGTGGGGGTAGAAATTCTGAAAGCACCTGGTATAAGGCGCGGTAAGTTTCATAATCTCGACCTACCAGCAAACCCTGGCGCGCCAGGTTGGCAGCAAAAACCTCGGCATCCTCGTAAATGCTGCGATCCTGGATAACCGAAGTGGGATGGTCGAGCAACTGGCGATGTGTTCGCAAACGGCGGGTGAGGAAAAACACCTGCGATTGAAACGCCCAGGTACGCATATCCTGATAGAAATCCGCCAGGTAAGGATTTTCTCCCTCCGGTTCATAATACGCACGCCAACCCAGCTTGGCGCTTAACAGGGATACCAGGGTCGACTTTCCCACACCGATATTCCCTGCCACAACCACAAATTTTTTCATTTTGCGGTTCCTTTTTAAAAACTCGTTTGGCTGTCTCTACGGACGCTCATACAGGATCAGCCTTCGTCGCTGTGTAACCCGATCTGGTGGGCATCTGGCTCCAGGAAAGCGACCGCTTTATTTTTACGTTCATCCATGATCAGCTCAAGATGGTGACCCGGTAAAAAGTCACTGACCTGGATCAGGCGTAAGCTATCCATCAACTGACTTTCATTTGGCAGGTAATCCAGCAGGTGATTGGGAGTTTGATAAAAGAATGGCCGATTGAAAACTGTCTCTTCGTCGTCCAGAAACACCCCCAGTGGATAAATCTGCGCTTCGACCAGATCCTGAAAAAAATGGGTGCCAAAAGAAGGTTCTGGCGCGCCAACTCCAATATCCCTACCGGAGAGCTCGATCAGCGCACGTGTATTATAGATATCACCATACCCGATATGGACCCCCAGATCCGGATTATTGGTGCCCCAACGTCCCGGGCCTACGCAAATAAAGTCTTTACCTGCCAGGGCTTTATTCAGGCGACCCACTGCCCGGCCTAGATCTGCGCGTGCTGAAGGGGTAGGCAAACGATAGTACCCTTCAGGGGTAACAAACAACACGTAACGGATATCGCTAACATGCCCTTGCGGCACCATCCAATGGGTAGAAATTACAATATCATCTTCGGGCAGGTTGCGAGGAATTTCAACCTGGGTCTCCTGAAAATGACTTTGTGGGCGGCACTGTAACAGGCAAATCTCTACCTCGGGATGCAGATCGCGAGGATTGAGGATGCGCAAAGTGAATTCCGTATCTACCGGCGTCTGGTAGTGGGTTTCCAGCAAGCGTAAAATCGTACGCATCCGCTCGGCAAAAGGTGTGCGCCGTAAAAACTCATCAAAGGTGATCACCAGGTCTTCCGGGGTACCATCCAAAACCGAAGTGCGCACCGGAGCCAGATAACCTCCACGATCCTTGTGTACCAGGTAGCGTAAGAGCGGGTAATCCAACCCCATTACCTCAGGCACCGGTAAGGTGGTGAACTCATTGGCGGCAAGGTCGATCACGTCCACATATTGTTGAGAATAACGGCGAATTTCTTTAGGCGTGGCTTCCGGGCGCAAAAGCGGGTGGCTTAAGGCCACCAGGCGGGGATAATCGTGACCGACACGTTCAACAGCCCGGGTGCCAAGCCCCCATACCAACCGTAAGAAGCCATCCTCGCGCTGAATCTGCGGCGACCAACGGTACAGGTTGCGGCTGAAACCCACACCAGCCCCATGCGGGAAATAATAATTATCGTATTGTTCCCCTTCAACTACCTGGATCAAGATCGCCATGCGCTCGTCGTAATCCTGCAAACCCCGAGCGCGGCGATATAACAAGGCGTCAGGGTTCAAAGCGCTGGCGTACACAATCCGGATGGCCCGGCTTAAGGACTGCATGTTTTCTTCCGGCGTTCCCTGGTTCGGTACGAAAACGCTATCGTACTTGCCGGCAAAAGAAGTGCCCAGGTTATCCTCCAACAGGCTGGAGGAGCGCACGATCAGCGGTTTGGGGCCAATGTGATCGAGCAAATGGCGCAGTTCCTGCAGGATATCTGCGGGAAATTCACCCTGTAAAAACTCGTTGACAATTTGCGGGTATTCCGCCCGGATTAACTCTTCATGTTTATATTTCTGATCGCCCCATGGCAAAAGCTGGTTGCTTGCCATGAAGGTGTACATCAAATCTGCGCCGAGGAAATAAGATTCCGGGATGCGCAGGCAGTTCCGAATATCCTCGTCCGCCACCTGGCTGAGAATGCGGGCAGCCAGTAACATACCCGCTGCCTTGCCCCCGATTTTCCCCTGCCCTATTTTTCGTCGCCGGATCTCCAACAGATCGGCGACGCCAAACCATTCTTTGGCTATTTTGATATATGCCAGCTGGTCTGAAATGATGGTGCGGATCAGGACGACCTTGATTTCCTGCAGACGGGCTTCCGCCTTCTGGCGTTCCTCCGGCGACATTTTTTCAATCGCAAAAGCCTGTTCGAACAGCATATCCTGAGGAGCCAGCTCCGGATTAAACGATACCAGCAGCTCATCCACATCTGAAATTCGCTCTTGCAGGGTTTCGCGGATGATCTGATCGAATAACTCGTATGGCAGGTTATAGGCAAAATAAAAATCGGTCAGGTGGTCACGCAGGCGGGTCAGGCGTAATTCCCATATAGATTGGGTCTCCTGCCCAAATGGATCATGTAAACCTTCACGCGCCTGCGAGCGGATAGCCTGCTCACGCGCTTCCGACTCAAACCGTTGAGGGGTAATTACCCCTCGGGCAAATAACTCCTTACGCATGCGGGCGCGAATCCGCGTGCTCAAAACAGGGTATTGAGCCAGTGTAAGGTAGATATTGAGCACCCGATCGGTTGAAGCCTGGGGTAAGGTCATATCCTTCCGATCCCCGGAAATACTGGCCATGCCTGGACAAACAAAATAGTTTTAAAGATCTGCAGGTTGCGAATACCGCAGCGCAACCTGCAGACAGAAAAATACAGGCAAGTTTTCAGTTGCCAAGGTGCATGGGCATAATTACATGGGTGAAATTATCCTCGCCAACCGGACGCACCACACCCGGGCTGGTTTCGCTGGTTGTCTCTAAAGCCACATTAGGAGTCTGGATAACATCCAGCACTTCACGTAAAAAGCGCACGTTGAAGGCGATTAACATGGGTTTGCCGTCAATATTGGCTTCCACCACATTCTGGTTGGAGCCGGTTTCTTCTGATTGACCGGAGATTTCGACCGTTCCGGGTTGCAACTCCCCGCCGGGATTAATCTGGATACGGGCGATCAACGAGCTCTCCCGTGCAAAAATCTCAGCCTGTTTGCAGGCTTTGAGAAACGATTTGGTGTTCAACACCGTCCGTGTCTGATAATTACGCGGAATAATCTGGTGCACATCGGGATAAGCGCCTTCAATCAGTTGTGAAATCAACTCAACGTCTTTCAAGCGGAAGATGACCTGGTTCCTGCCGGGTGGGAGCAGCATGGTGACTGCCTGACCTCCATCACTGGCGATACGCGCCAGCTCACTCAGAGCCCGCGCCGGGATAATTGCTTCCACGCTGCGCGGCGCCGGGCTGGAGAGCGGAGCAGTGCGCAAAGATAAGCGGAAACCATCCGCTGCGGAAAGGGTGATGGTGTTTTCCTCCACGCGGAGCTGCACGCCGGTCAACACGGGGCGCGCTTCGTCCACCGAGGCGGCAAAGACCACCTGGTAAATCATCTCCTTTAAATCGGCAACGTTTATCTGGATCCCCTCGGAGGTATCCGGTACGGGTAAGGGCGGAAATTCCTGGGCATCGATACAATTAATGGTGGTATCCGAGGCTCCACTGCGCACATTCAATTTCTGAGTGCGCACATTCAGCTCAAGGTCCACGCGTTGATCGGTAAGCGTGTTCACCAGATCGGTTAAGGTGCGGGCCGGAACTGTCGTCGAGCCCTCCTCTTCGATTTTTGCGCCAATCCAGCAGGTAATACCCAGCTCGAGATTGGTGGCAGACAGACGCAACCGTCCATCATCGGTGGCGATCAGAACGTTGGCAAGCACCGGTAGCGTGCTGCGCGGCGAAACGGCGCGCGAGACGATGCTCAACCCGTGCGCAAGATTCTCTTGCAGGACGGAGACTTTCATTGGCGTGGATCCTCCTGTGGGATGACTATCCCAGATTGTACATTGAGAAGGCCGATTTTTCCAGTCTGGTAAGCAATTTTGCATCCAGAAAACAAATTTCAAGACCTGCCTACCGGTTAACAGGCGGAAAATCGATTAATCAAAATCACAGGCTGAGTCTGATGGTGTCTCGAGTTAAGCGCGGTGAATAGCATTCAGCAAGTCTACCCCCAGTAATGCCAGGAAAAATCAAACGCCGCCCCTCGCGAAGCGGCGTATACAGAATAGGTTTTCCGGATTATATCCAGCCACGCAATTCCATAGCCTGGACGACTTTATTGATGGCGACCATATAAGCTGCATCACGCATAAATACGCCATGCCGTTCGGCCATCTCCCGGACATCTTCAAATGCCTGGGTCATCTTGGTGTCCAGACGTTCCAGCACTTCGGTCTTCGTCCAATAATAATTCATATCATTCTGGACGCCTTCAAAGTACGAAGTCGTCACGCCGCCAGCGTTGCACAGAAAATCCGGGATGACGAATACACGGTTACGCTTGAAAACTTCATCCGCTTCGGGGGTGGTGGGGCCATTGGCGCCTTCCGCCACCAGCTTGACCCGGTCGGAGACCTTCAGCACCGACTCAGCATTGATCTGTCCTTCGAGCGCGCCGGGGATGAGCACATCCACATCCTTTTCAATCCAGGCATCGGCGTCTTCGATGGTATACCCGGCCTGAATGGCTTTATCTTTATCGATAGTGCCGTACTGGTCGGTTATGGATTGCAGATAATGCGGGTCGATCCCACCTGCTTTACTCACTGTATACGCCATGCGGTCATCCCGGTCCCAATAGGAAACACAGGCGACTTTGCCGCCCAATAAATCCACGAACCCGATGGCGGCATATTGGGATACATTGCCAAAACCCTGTAAAGCAGCCCAGGAATTTTCCGGATCGAGTTTGAGGTGCTTCATAGCCTCGCGCACGGTGTAAATCACCCCAAACCCGGTGGCTTCCGTACGACCGAGAGAACCGCCGCCGCCGACCGGTTTGCCGGTAATCACGCCAGGGCTGTAATGACCCACCAGTTTGGAATACTGGTCCATCATCCAACCCATCATCTGGGGGGTAGTACCCACGTCAGGGGCGGGCACATCCTGGCGCGGACCAATATTGCGCCACATCTGATCCACCCATCCGCGCACCAGACGTTCCTTCTCCGAGGTGGAAAGAGTCGCCGGATCAACCGGTACGCCGCCTTTACCGCCACCCAGAGGGATATCGGCGACCGCGCATTTCCAGGTCATCCACATCGCCAGGGCGCGGACGGTATCCAGCGTCTCCGCCGGGTGAAAACGAATCCCACCTTTGGACGGCCCACGGGCATCGTTATGTTGCACCCGGTAACCAAAGAACGTGCGGATACTGCCATCATCCATGCGGACCGGGATCATAAATTTGAATTCGCGCATGGGCCAACGAAGCATTTCGGCAACCTGGGGATCCAGGTTGAGCAAACCGGCGACTCGGTCGAACTGCGCCTGAGCCATTTGGAATGCATTGACAGTGATTTCCATTCGTTGAGATCTCCTGAAAGGGTATTAAATAAACAAATAGGTTGTCCGATTAAGAACTATAGCGGGCACTCCGGTATGGTGCCCGCTACAAATTTTTGGTAGGGTTGGATATATGCCAGTAAGCGCATAGGGAAATTCCCGGTACCGGTTCCAACACACTAACGATAACAGAGGCTCGCCTTCGGGTCAAGTGATGAAGCTCACCCAGGTGTGCATGACAAAAAACCTTCAACCAGTTGCCTTTCAGCGGGTTGTAGAAAGGACTTTCAACTGGCGGTTCAACTCCTGGCGCACCAGACTGGGGTTCGCCTGCCCTGCTGTCAGGCGCATCACCTGGCCAAATAACCAGTTCTGCAAACCGGTCTTTCCGTTTAAATATTCCTGTACCTGGGCGGGATTTTCATCCAGTACCTGGCTCACCAAACGGGCGATGGCGGTCTCATCCGAGATCTGGGTGAGGCCACGATCCGTCACGATCTCGGTTGCGCTGCGCCCGGTCTCAAACATTTCTGCCAGTACGGTTTTCGCCGTATTCTGGTTGATCTGACCGGTCTCCACCTGCCGGAGCAACCCGGCGAACAGCTCCGGGGTGATGCGCGTGGTTTCGATACTCTTACCGCTCAGGTTCAGCAGTCCAAACAGGGAGCCGGAGATCCAGATAGCCACCTGGCGCGCCGGTACTTCCGGGGCCAGCTTGACGGTGTCTTCAAAAAAGTCGGCCACTGCTCTTTCGGCTACCAGCACCGCGGCTTCCTGGCTCCCTAAACCGTACATCTGTTGCAGACGCTTCCAGCGCGGATAAGGCAGTTCAGGTAAACTGCGCCGGATTTCTTCGATCCAGCTTTTCTCTACGACCAGCGGCGGCAGATCGGGCTCGGGAAAATAACGGTAATCGTCTTCGGTTTCTTTGTAACGCTGGGTGAAGGTAACCTGCTTTACGTCATCCCAGCCGACGGTTTGCTGCCTTACTTCCCCACCGGATTCCAGCAGCGCGATCTGGCGCTCAATTTCGTATGCGGCGGCGCGTTCCAATGCCCGGAAGCTGTTCAGGTTTTTCACTTCGGTACGCGTGCCCAGCTTTTCATCGCCCAGCTTGCGCACCGATATATTCGGTTCGATTCGCAGGACACCTTTCTGCATATCACCGGAATTAACCCCCAGGTAGCGCAATACCGAACGCAGACCTTCGGCATACGCGCGCACTTCATCGGGAGAATGCAGATCGGGTTCGGTCACGATCTCCAGCAAAGGGATACCGGCGCGGTTCAGGTCTACCAGAGAGTAGGCGATGCCGTTATCCTCGACATGCGTCAGTTTGCCGGTATCCTCTTCCAGGTGAACGCGGCGGATACGGACAATCTTCTCGCCGGCAGAGGTAATTACCGGCAGGTACCCATTGCGCGCCAGCGGAAATTCATACTGAGAAATCTGATATCCTTTGGGCAGGTCGGGGTAGAAATAATTCTTGCGGGCGAAGATGCTGGTTTCGAAAATCTCACAATTTAACGCCAGCGCCACGCGGAGGGCATATTCCACCGCTTTTTGATTGATGACCGGCAATACCCCCGGCATCCCGGCGCAGACTGGACAAACGGCACGGTTGGGTTCGGCTTCGGTCACATCCAGAACCGGGCAGGCGCAAAACATCTTCGAGGCGGTCAATAACTCGGCGTGGATTTCCAGGCCGATGACGGGTTCGTAACTGGCATTCAAAACAAACTCATCCTTCAGTCAATGATATTCTTCTCAACTCAACCATGCCGGCGCATAAAGCGCTCCATGCGGCGCAGAGCTTCTTCGATCTTCTCGTAAGCTGTGGCGTAGGAACACCGCACAAATCCCTCTCCACCAGCCCCAAAAGACGAGCCAGGAACAACCGCCACACGCTCTTCTTCCAGCAGTTTTTGGGCAAAAGTCTCGTCATCCATCCCACTGGCGGTTATGCTGGGGAAGGCGTAAAAAGCGCCATGCGGTTCGCTACACTCCAACCCCAGCTTATTTAATCCACCAACGATCAGACGCCTGCGGCGGTCGTAGTGCTGGCGCATATCTTCCACATCCTGCTCCCCATGTTTAAGCGCTTCAATTGCCGCGACCTGGGCGGTTGTCGGCGCCGACATGATAGTGTATTGGTGAATACGCACCAGCCCCTTGATAATTCCGGCTGGACCCGCTGCATAACCGATGCGCCAGCCGGTCATGGCATAATCCTTCGAAAAACCGCCCAGGGTAACCGTTCTCTCGCGCATTCCAGGTAACGCCGCAAAACATACATGCTCGGTGCCATACACCAACCGGTCGTATATCTCGTCGGAAATGACGATCAGGTCATGTTTTTCAGCCAGGCGAGCCAGCTCAAGCAAGACGTCGCGTGAGGCTACAGCTCCGGTGGGATTGTTAGGATAACCGATCAGAATGGCTTTGGTACGCGGGGTAATGGCTGTCGCCAGTTTTTCCAGATTCACCTGGAAACCATCCTCCACTCTCCCGGGTAATTCTACCGGTACGCCACCCGCCAGGATCACTTCTGCCTGGTAGGAGACAAAACAGGGGGTGGGGATGATCACTTCATCTCCCGGATTGAGCAAAGCGGTCAACGACAGGTACAGCGCTTCGGATACTCCCACCGTGGCGATCACTTCCTGCGCCGGATGATAAGTTACTCCGTACAACCGGTACAAATGAGCGGAAACTGCCTCGCGCAATTCCAGCATACCCGCGTTGGAGGTGTAGTGGGTTTCACCACGTTGCAGAGATTCAATCCCTGCCTGGAGGATGCGTTGCGGGGTAGTGAAGTCTGGCTCACCAATGCCCAGCGAAATCACATCATCCATAGTTGCCACGATGTCGAAGAATTTCCGGATGCCAGATGGTTTTAGCCCGACCACTCGCCGGGACAGATGACGCTCAGCAGAATCCACAGAGATTTTCATAGGTTTATCGCCCTCCAGGGATTATGCGCCACGACCCAGGCGCACTTTTGAATTCTCGCCAATATCCAATTTGCTTACCTGCCCAATCACTTCTGCCTGATCGCCGATCAACGAGGCCTCCAGGATAACATCCGTGACCCTGGCATCCTTGCCTAAAATGGAGTTCGTCACCACACTGTTGTGCACCACACAACCGGGCCCGATCGAGGCATAAGGCCCAATCACCGCATTGGAGATGTTTGCAGTGGGGTCGACATATACCGGTGAGATGATCGCCACATCTCGCTGCGTTGGCAAGTCTGGGCTGTTACCGCGCCCATGGTCCAGTAAATAACGGTTGGTTTCCAGCATGGTGGCGGGCACGCCGGCATCCAGCCAGATATCGACCTTTTGGGTGCGCATTTTCAGGCCTCTTTCGAGCATGATATTGACGGCATCCGCCAGGAAATATTCACCCTTGAGCTGGATTCCCCGGCGCATCTGCTCCTCAATGGCAGAAACCAGCGCCTCGGCAGAATTAAAATAATAAAATCCGACCACGACCAGGTTATTACTGGTGTCTTGAGGTTTTTCGACCAGGCGCGTGACCCAGCCATTTTCATCGGTGACTGCCACACCAAAACGCCGGGGGTCCTCCACCGGCTTTACCCAGGCGATTGCCTCAGTTTTTTCATCCGCCAGCACGGATAAATGGGTGTCGATCAACGTATCCGCAAAGACCATCAGCATCGGGCCGTGCAAAAATTCCTTTGCCAGGTAAATAGCGTGCGATTGGCCGCGCATTTCCTGCTGCTCAACATAATGCACCTGTAGATGCGGATAGTGTTGCTCCATGTAAGGTTTAAAGTGCCCTCCCAGGTACCCGACAATAAAAACCAGCTCGATATTTTCCGGGTCTGGAAGAGTTTGCAACAACTCTAACACATAGTCCAGCACCGTTCCACCGGCAATGCGTAAGAGGGGTTTTGGCTTGCTCCAGGTATGAGGCCGTAAACGGGTGCCATACCCCGCCATAGGAATCACTACCTTCAAAGTCTCCTGG
>JAGUYX010000054.1 GCA_020061145.1 Anaerolineales bacterium
CAGGATTACCGCCAGGTTCAAAGCCACCGTACTGGCGCCTACGCCTCCTTTGGCTGCCAGAACACCAATCACATGTCCTCGCTCGCCTGACCCCGCTACCGTCGGTGGTGGGGTAGGGGTACGGCTTTTTGCCGTCCTGGCCAGCACTGCTTTCACGTGGGCGAAAAGTTCTCGGGGCTGGGTAGGCTTGGTCAGGTAGTCATCGGCCCCGGCTTCAAACCCGGTGACTTTATCATCGATTTGTGTTTTTGCTGTGAACATGATGATGGGGATGGTGGCTGTGCTCTGGTCAGAGCGTAATCGCCGGGTAACCTCATAACCGTCCATGTCCGGCATCATCACATCCAGAATGATCAGATCGGGTTCTTCACTGCGGGCTATGCTGAGCGCCTGGCGTCCGCTGCTGGCTGCGGTAATTTCGTATCCCTGACGCTGAAGCATCAATCCAACGAGGCGTAGTGTGTCGACGTCATCGTCCACAACCAGGATTTTTTCCGGCATGGAGGCTCCTTACAACTTTCGTAGTGTTACGGCATTATTTTACGCTATAATCCGCGGAAATGCTTGTCAAGGCCGAAGAAGATCTGCATCGCCTGGTCGAAACCTACCCGCCTCCATGGGTTATCGGTGTTTCTGGAGGTGCGGATAGTCTCGTACTTTTACATTTCTTGATCAGCAAAGGCCATGATGTGATCGTCGGGCATTTCCATCATGGATTACGCTCTGATGCGGATCTAGATGAGCAATTTGTATGCCAGATCGCGGATCAATGGGGAGTCCGTTGCGAGGCAGGCAGGGGAAATACACACGACCACGCGACCCGTAATAAGCTGACGCTTGAAGCAGCCGGCCGCGAGCTTCGTTACAGGTTCTTATTCAGCCTGGCAGAAAAAACAGGCGCTTCGGCTGTGGTCACCGGACATACGGCCGATGATCAGGTGGAAACAATCCTCATGCACATGGTGCGGGGTAGCGGCAGTGAAGGTTTACAGGGAATGCACCTGTGTAGCCTGCCAAACCAGTGGAGTCATTCTACCCCACTCCTGAGGCCTTTCCTCAGTACCTGGAGAACAGAAATCGAAGCGTACTGCCAGGAAAACAACCTGTCTCCCCGGATGGATCTCAGCAATTTATCTCCCCGATTCCTGAGGAATAATATCCGCTTACGCCTGATCCCTCTTCTGGAACAATTCAACCCCCAGATCCGCCCTGCTATCTGGCGCCTTGCGGACATCCTGCGTGAGGATTATGCCTGGATTAACCAGGGTGTTGAGTCCTCCTGGGGAAAGGTCAGCCTGGAAATGGCCTCGGATGGCATGCTGGTACGCCTCAAGAAAGATATATTTCTGAAACTTCCCCTGGCATTAAAAAGAGGTGTCCTTCGGAAAGCGTTAGGAATAATTCTCGCTCCGGGTACTGATATTTATTATGCGTGGATAGAACGCGCCGTGGATGCGATACAATCCGGGCAGACAACCCAAAATATTACCCTGGGGGGTGGGGTACGATTGGTCTGTATCCGAGATGAGGTCTGGTTCTACCGTGAAAACGTCCCCTTTCAGCACCCAGACTGGCCTTTATTGCCCCATGCGGGGTTATCCCAGAAAGTACCAATTCCGGGTGAGTTGCAGATCAATCCACACTGGGTTTTGCGTGTAAACCGGACGGCTGAAAACGAAGATATTTTCCAGCAGATAAATGCCGGGAAATATACACATCGATTTGCAGCCTGGCTGCAAACCGACTTTCAGCCGCGGGAAATTCACATTCGAAGCCGGCGCAGCGGTGATCGTTTTCAGCCCTTTGGGATGGGAAGCGGCACACAAAAAGTCAGTGATTATTTCATCAACCAGGGTGTGCCCGCACCGGTGAGATCACGCTGGCCGCTGGTATTCGTGGGGGATGAACTCGCCTGGATTCCGGGCTTCACGGTAAGTGAAAAATTCCGGGTAGTTAAGCAAAAAGCTCCGGTTATTCACCTGAGATTCGATAAAATCAGTTGATCTCGCCGGAGCTACTATTTCACTCAGTCTCAGATAACGCTTCGTCTTCCCCCGCAAGCTTGCGTAACTTCATCCTGACTTCCCGCCATTGAATTTTTGAAATACCCAATTTCTGGCGGATTTTTTCTGGCTCGATGCCGGCGTTCCAATCCAATAATGAGCAGGTCCAGCGGCACATATCGAAAGAGAGATGTTTTTCCAGGCCGGTTTGTTCGCTCAAATCTTCAAGCAGATATTCCAATCTCCGTGGCGACCAGGGGAATAGCTGGTCTTTGATTTCATATTGGTGTTGATATTCGTGGTAAACCTCCACCCAATCTTCAGTGAGGGCTATTTTGCGTTCTTTATAGCGATATTTCGGGTTGGGGTAGCGAATAAATAACTGTGGCCCGCCTGGCGCTTCCAGATCTAGGTGATTGGCGCTGATACCCAAACATTCACTTTTTTTGATCCCGGTCTGGAGTAACAGAGCCAACAAGGTGTAATAACGCGCGTCGGGAGGGCTTGCCCGGCGGTAGTTTTGGGCAACCTCCAGCACCGCCTCCATTTCATCCTCTGTCAGCACATCAGGCAATGGACTGATCACCGAGCGTTGGATGACGCGTTCAGCCGGATCAACCAGAATGACGCCATTTTCGTGTAGCCACCGAAAGAAGGCTTTAAGTGATGTGATCCGGCGCGCAAGCGTTTTAGGGCTGCAGGGGACTCCGCGTCCTTTTTGCATCCATTCTAAAAACTGGTTCAGGTCGGCTGTGGAAATACTCCCCAGGCTGCGATCAGGAGGTAGATATCCAGCCAGTAACTGGATGTCTGCAGTGAAAGCCTTTACCGTATGAATTGAGCGACCCTGGTCATTTAAATAGATTTCCCAGCCTTGAATTGCGGGCTCCAGTGTGGTATCACTGGTGATATGGGCGGTGCTAACCGGAGGAGGGTCGGTCATGTCAGGCATATATACTCCTTATATTCGTATAGTCACCAAAGTGTAATGGATTTTTATGATTGTGTCAACTGGCACTTGAACCGCATTAACCCTCCCGGCGGGGCTTAAATATCTTTACATCACCCTCTGTATAGATTAACTCGAATAGTGGGTGTTCAAGAAAATCGCCGGATCTGAAAGGTCCGCCACGCGCACCGATATACAAATAGTCCAGTTTATGGCTTTGCATAAAGGACCATACTGCCTGTGGGTCCGCGGAGATATCCATTAATTGTTGCACCTGCACATTGATTGTTTTTATCTCCTGACTGGATCCATGGGCATAAAGCAGGGTAGGTGGGAAGGTCTCACGTCCGGTGAGAGGAGAGATCCAATAACCTCCATCGCTGCCAACAAAAACGCCATAACCCCACGGAGCAGGATTAATTAACAGACTTGCCTGCTCAGGCAGATTGCTATTTATCCAATCCGCTGCCCGGCGATCGTCCTGCCTTAAAAACACAGTGACCGGATTGAGGATGGAGATAATCTCCCGCGCACCCCAAATCGATACCCAGACTCCGATTGCGACCAGAATGGCTGCCAGTGCATAAAAAGCCGATCGATTTATTCGTGACCTTATGGCAGCCAGACCAGAGGTTATGAAAAAACCGCCACTGACCGCCAGCGGCATAAAAAGCGAAATGACCACGGCATCATTCCCGATTAACCAACGAATTGGTAACCCCAGTTGATGCACGTTGGACAAGAAGAACATCAAACCCACCCATAAGAACAGGGTAAAAGAAAGGCGTGGATTCAGAACCAGGCCCAGGATAAGGCCCAATCCTGCCAGTACCAGACTGAGATTGCCCGGTCCAGCGGTCAAATAACGCCAACTGATTTCAATAGGTTCTGCACCGGTCTGGTTCCATTGGGAGGTTCTCTGAGGCAATAAGTCTGTGATCAGCGGAAATACTACCGGGAGTAATAGCAACCCGGTGATCCCGGTAAGGATTAGCAGGGAGCGCAGTAACGGAATAATTCGGGCTCGGGTAAATGTGTTGGTTCGAAAATAAACTACGCTGAAATCTGCAAGCAGCAGGCATACCAGAAATAACGCTACGCGGATATGAATCAGAAAGAGACCGGCGAATGCCATAGCGGCCAGGAGTAACTCGAAGATAGGCTGGCCATGTTTTTCATCAACCTGGTTATCCAGATCGGAAATATTTCTTACGGAGGGGGCCCAAAGGGAACGGATGAGTAAAAAAGCCCCTGGTAAGAGGATCAATCCTGCGAGCTGGGTATATCGTCCCCAACTGGTGTAATAAGCGGGCATGGGTGTGAGCAATCCAACGATCAATGCCGCGACCCAGCCTGCTGACCGGTTGTGGGTTAATGTGTAGGTTAGCAAATATACTGGCAGGATGATGGCTGCATTCAGGACCTGCCCTAAAACCATCAGGCTATCGATCAACCGAAGACCGGATATCCAGCCAAAAATCGCCAGTAATCCATGAAACCCCGTGTGGTAATTGACGGCCGGAGTTGTCGCGTAGGGCTCGAAAGTAGCTGGGAGATAACCATTCGACTGAATCAGACGTGAAATCAGCGTATGGTGTACTGAATCAACCCAGGCTGGTCCACTGAGATCCCGTACCATCGCAATGCGGGTAAACAAAACCACGAAAAACAGCCAGGCCAGAGCCAGCCCGATGATTTTGCCCTCCGATGCCCCACTTTGTTGTCCTCTTTGGGATCTCGCTTGTGAGTGGCGTAACTTCCACCAGCGTCGAATTTCATAAACCAGTCCCCAGGCCATCATCAAGCTGTAAATCGCCATGATCCACGGCGGTCTGAGGTGAATTTGCAGCCAGCTTGTCCACACCAGGATAACTGCCGGAAATGCCAGACTGAGACCGAGAGCGAGAGGTAACATCTGGAGAATTTCGAACCGATCACGCAAGCCGGTTATCGTCAGCAAGAACCATCCTGGTCCAATCAAAGCGGCAACCAGAGGCAAGAAAAGCCAGCCAGAACGCACCATACCTGCTAAATCCGCCAGTAGTGCCGAGAGATCATAGCGATAAGTAAACCTGATTGCCAGATCAGCGTTTTGGGGAGCTCCGTCCAGATAAAGTTGTCCCGCAGAGTAAACATCACCCTGTCGGCCGTAGAACCAGATTGGCGCGCCTGTGGTGGAAAACTCAATATAGAAAACCTCACCGGCTGCATTTCCAAGCGAGGGAATGGGAATCCGGAGTGGATAACTTTTTTGGACTTCCTGGTAACTGATTGCGCCCGAGTACAGGGGCTTCGTCATGTCCATCGCGTGATATAGGTCGAAGGTAAGCTGGGCGTCCAGATTTTCAACCCCCTCAGCCAGGCGCGCAAAGATTTGGATGGAAGTCAATGGAGTCCGGCGTAGTATAAAAGTTTGGCCCAGGCGTTGATCGGCGCTTGCGTATCCAAGCGCCTGGTCATCCAACACCTGGGCATTTTCGAAATCGGTGAGGGTGCTGCAGGCGGTAAGCGTGAGAAGAAGCACAACCCCAATCAACAACATCAGAAGGGGGTTACGCCGTTTTTGTCCTGGGTCAGGCATGCTCCCCGACGTTGGCGCGCAGGTAGGCTTCGATAAACCCATCGATTTCCCCATCCAATACCGCCTGGGTGTTGCCGGTCTCGAAACCTGTACGGTGGTCTTTCACCAGTTGATAAGGATGCAGGACATACGAGCGAATCTGACTTCCCCATTCAGCTTTGGTGTATTCGCCGCGTAGATCAGCAAGATGTTTCTCCTGCTCCAGTTGCTTCAATTCTAAAAGACGCGCTCGTAAAACCCGCATGGCGTTTTCCCGGTTCTGAGATTGGGAACGCTCATTCTGACAGGTGACCACGATGCCTGTAGGCAGGTGGGTGATGCGCACCGCGGTATCGTTCTTCTGAACGTTTTGACCCCCAGCGCCAGCCGACCGGTAAGTATCGATGCGCAGATCGTTGGGGTTTATTTCTACGCCATTATCTTCTTCGACCTGGGGAAGAACCTCCACCAAAACAAAGGAAGTATGCCGCCGATGTGCCGAGTCGAAAGGAGAGAGCCTTACCAGCCGGTGCACGCCTTTTTCTGAACGCAAATAACCAAATGCATACGGTCCATTCACCGCTAACGTGATACTCTTTATTCCGGCTTCCTCTCCTTCGCTGTAATCCAGGACCTCGGTTTGAAAACCTCGACGTTCCGCCCAGCGTAAATACATTCTTTGCAGCATGGCAGCCCAATCCTGCGAATCGGTGCCCCCGGCGCCAGAGTGGATGGCTAACAGGGCGTCATTCTCGTCATAGGGTTCAGAAAGTTTTGCAATAAACTCCCGTTTATCCACCAAACGGCTGAGGGTATCGGTTTCTTTTTCCAACTCTGCGCGTAAATTTTCGTCGTCCAGATGTGCCAGTTCCAGAGCATCCTGAAGACGAGTTTTGATCGATTGCCAGTCCTCCACCTCGGTTTTCAGCCGGGAGAGCTGTTTCATCAATTTTTGCGCCTGGTCGGGGTTATCCCACAGGTCAGGTTTTTCTGCTTCAGCCTGCAGGATGTTTAAAGTAGATATTTTTTCCGGTAGGTCAAAGACGCACCATTAAATTTTGGATGCGGTCATTTAATTCAGTTAATTGATCAATCAGGTCTTGCATAAATTTCTCCAGAGAAGTCCCAGTTCACATAGGAATGATTTATACACCAAAATCTTCTAAAATACTTTCGACGAAAGCCTCTGGGTCAAAAGGTGTCAAGTCATCCAGTTTTTCGCCCAATCCGGCAAAATATATCGGCAGATTCAATTCACGCTGGATGGCAAAAGCCATACCTCCCCGGGCGGAGGAATCGAGTTTTGCAAGAATCACACCGGTTACGCGCACAGCTTCTTTGAATGCGCGTGCCTGTTGCAATGCATTCTGCCCGGTCGTTGCATCCATAACCAGCCACACCATATGAGGTGCGCCATCCAACGCCTTACCTGCCACACGATAAACTTTTCGTAATTCTTCCATCAAATTATAGCGGGTATGCAGGCGCCCTGCGGTGTCGATGATGACAATCTCGATACCCCGCGATATGGCCGATTGAATGGTATCGTATGAGACTGCACCCGGATCGCCATTGGGTTGACCGGAAATTATGGGTAAGTTCAGACGATCTGCCCAGATCTGCAACTGGTCGACCGCGGCTGCGCGAAAGGTGTCTGCCGCGCCCAGGAGCACAGTTTTACCCTGATTCCGAAAATATTGACCTAGCTTGGCGATCGTGGTCGTCTTACCGGAGCCATTTACACCGACAATTAAGATCACTGTCGGTTTGGCAGATAAATCCAGCGGGGGCGGCGTATCCAGGCGGGCGCGCAGTGTATTTTTTAATGCCTCGCGTAATTCTGATGTCCGTGTCAGACCGGCCGAACTTTCAATTTCCCACAATTCTTCCATAATTTTTTCGGTCGTATCAATGCCAATGTCCGACTGGATCAAAAGCGCTTCCAGCTCCTCCCAGGTTCCGTCAGTAATCTGAGTGACACCAAATATTTGCGAGATACGCCCAAAAGTGGACTTGCGGGTTTTCTCCAGACCGGTCTTCCAGCGTGCCAGTAGATTTTCTGCCATGCGGAGGATTATATCATGCGCACCTGTTGGGAATTTTCATTGAACTATGAATCCAACCAGGGGTGCGATTGCGGTATATAAATTATCTGACCGTTGGGATATAATTCAGACATGATGAATACACTTTCACACCTGGATAAAACCGGCCGGGCAAGCATGGTGGATGTCAGTGAAAAACCGATGACTGCCAGAAAAGCGATTGCCCGCGGTGAAGTTTTGATGAAGCAGGAAACCCTGGATCTGATCCGCGCCGGCGCTATGAAAAAAGGGGATGTGCTGACCGTGGCCCAGATTGCTGGCATCCAGGCCGCCAAACAGACTTCCAGCTTGATACCACTCTGCCACCCGCTGCCATTAGATCAAATACATGTGGATATCCTGCTGAAAGATCAGTTACCCGGTGTGGAGATCACAGCAATGGTCACAACCAACGCCAAAACCGGAGTAGAGATGGAAGCCCTCACCGCCGTGTCTGTGGCTGCATTGACCATTTACGATATGGCAAAAGCTGCAGAAAAAACGATGCGCATACAAAATATACGCCTCGTCGAAAAAACGGGCGGTACGAGCGGAGATGTAATGAATGAATAATGGATATAATACCGGCTCTTTGCAAGTAACCGTACTGTTCTTTGCAACGTTAAAAGATCGCGCAGGCACGTCTCGCCTGACTGTAGAAATGCCAGCAGATAGCCATGTAGACGAATTGCAAACTTGGTTAACAGAACGATTTCCATCCGCGCGGGATTTTTTCCCCAGCTGCCTGGTAGCAGTCAATCATGAATATGCAGATCGCCAAACGCTGCTCAAGGATGGCGATCAGGTGGCGTTTTTTCCCCCGGTAAGTGGAGGAATCGGATCTGGCACTCAATTTCCGGAGTATTTTTCTGTAACAACCGAGTCACTTGATCTCAACCTGATTTTGGAGAAAATTACCCTGCCTACGACCGGTGCTGCATGCATTTTCAGTGGAATGGTGCGTGGTCAGACCAGACGAGGCAAAGTTTTTGAGACAGATTATCTCGAATACGAAGCTTACCCGGAAATGGCGGAAAGTAAGCTGCGCCAGGTTGCTCGAGAAATGCGGGAACGCTGGCCTGAGGTGGAGGGCATTGCGATTGTTCAACGTATTGGCGTTCTACAACCGGGTACACCCACAGTTTTGGTCGCCTGTTCTGCCGGCCACCGTGATTCCGGCGTTTTTGATGCAGCTTTTTATGGCATCGACCGGCTGAAGCAGATCGTTCCAATTTGGAAAAAAGAAGTAGGACCGGCAGGAGAAATTTGGGTAGAAGGGGAGTATTATCCACAGGCAGGAGAGTGATCTGGGTGACTCTGGAGTCTGTATGACCATTCATTGCCAGAATTGCTTGCGACCTTATCCGGAAACAGGGACGCCTTATCGATGTGAAGTATGCGGGGGTGTGTATGATTACTCAGAATTTCCGGGTTACGTTCCACCTGTGGAAACGGGTTCGCCGGGGATCTGGCGCTACCGCCAGTCCTTTGGTTTGCCAGAATATGCACCGGTAATTTCGCTGGGAGAAGGGAATACACCTTTACTTCCGGTCAGGCTAAATGGTCAGCAAGTATGGTTGAAATGTGAGTATCAAAACCCCAGTGGATCATTTAAAGATCGTGGTGCGGCGACTTTGCTCAGTTTCCTGGCCTCGAGAGGGGTATCGACTGCGATTGAAGATTCTTCTGGTAATGCCGGCGCGGCCTTTGCTGCATACGCAGCCAGAGCCGGGATTCAGGGTAAGGTTTACATCCCCGATTCCACTTCCGGACCGAAGAGACAGCAAATCGAGTCATATGGTGCCGAGGTGGTACGTATATTGGGCAACCGCTCTACGGTCGCTGAAAAAACACGTGAAGTGGCAGCCAATGGCGAGGTATATGCCAGCCATGCTTATTTGCCTCAGGTATTGCCCGGTTATGCAACGGTCGCCTATGAAATTTACGAACAACTTGGGGAAATTCCCGGTAGCCTGATTGTTCCTGTAGGCCAGGGAAATCTCCTGCTGGCCTTATGGCGCGGGTTTGAGTCGCTCAGTAAGGTGCTCCAGATTCCCAAAGCGCCTTTACTGGTTGGGGTTCAGGCTTTGGCCTGTGCGCCTCTCTGGGCTTTGACGAATTATGGTCCGGCTGGACTCGGCTGGGTGGCTGAGGCAGAAACGGTTGCAGAAGGAGTCAGGATCAAAACCCCTATCCGGGGGGATTCTGTCTTGCAGGCAGTTGAAAAATCGCAAGGTGTATTTATTGCGATTGATGAAGAACGAATTCTTCCAGCCCGCGACGAATTAGCCCGCCAGGGGTTTTATGTTGAACCAACTTCATCGCTGGTCTGGGAAGCAACGCGCAACCTGGTTAAAAACCTGCCCCAACCCGTGGTGAGTGTTCTTACCGGAAGTGGGTTAAAAACAGAGATTTAATGTCTCAATTGCCGTTATTTTGGGATATAAATAGTTGTGATTTTGTATCAGAAATCATAAAGGAGATGGATGAAGTATGCAGGAAAGAGTCGTTGTGACAGGTATGGGTGCTATTACGCCTCTCGGTCATACGGTACACGAGACCTGGGGTAATATTGTGGAAGGTGTTTCGGGTGTAGGTCCTATCACCCTGATTAACACTTCGGACTATTTGATCAAAATTGCCAGCGAAGTTAAGCACTTCGACCCTGAAAAATATATGCCAGCTCGCGAAGCTCGCCGGCTGGATCGATACGAGCAGTTTGCTATTGTGGCTACCAATGAAGCTATGAAGCAATCTGGCTTCGAAATAACCGAAGAAAACTCCAGCCGGGTAGGAATTGTCCTCTCCACAGCAATCGGCGGTCTGACTTCTCTGCAGGATGGCGTGGCGACCATGCTTAATCAGGGTGGACGACGGGTCAGCCCGTTCGTTATCCCGATGATGATGCCCAACGGTGCGGCAGGGAATTTATCGATATTGTATGGCGCGCGTGGGCCGAGTTACTGTGTGGCTACTGCCTGTGCTTCTGGCACCGACGCCCTGGGGACAGCTTTGATGATGTTGCGTGCAGGGGTTATCGATGTAGCCATTGCTGGTGCCAGTGAAAGTACAATATGCGATATTGGTCTGGTTGCCTTCGATCGATTGGGAGCCCTGTCCCGGCGAAATGATGATTATTCGATGACCCCCCAACCATTTGATCTTAACCGGGATGGGTTGGTTATGGCAGAAGGAGCCGCAATCTTAATATTGGAGCGTGAATCGCATGCCAGGGCGCGTGGAGCTGAAATCCTGGCGGAATTGGCCGGTCATGCCTCCACTGCGGATGCCTTTCATATAACCGCGCCTGCCGAGGATGGAAGTGGAGGCGCCCTGGCTATGAAGCTGGCCATGCAAAATGCTGGCGTAAATCCCGATGAAGTGGATTACGTCAACGCGCATGGCACCGCCACACCGTTAAACGATGTAATGGAAACCAAAGCAATTAAAACCGCGTTTGGGGATTACGCCTACAAAGTTCCGGTGTCGTCAACCAAATCAATGACCGGGCATATGATGGGCGCGACCGGCGCGTTGGAAGCTATTTTTTGTGTGCTGGCTATTCGAGATCGTGTCCTGCCTCCCACAATGCATTATCAGACGCCGGATCCCGCATGTGATCTGGATTATGTGCCTAATGAAGCCCGCCAGATGGATGTCGATATTGCGGTTAGCAATTCCTTTGGCTTCGGAGGTCATAATGGGGTTATCGTGATGCGCAAGTATCAATAACTAATAACTGCCCGATCCTTTCAGGCTGTCATTTACCTTAAATTCGCCAGATGATAGATTTACCTGGCGAATTTGTTATTACTCGCAACCGCTACCATGGCTCAATTTACCGCCTGATTTAGCTTATAATTGCAGTAACTGCATAAACCAACGGATCGAACCGAGTGGAACTAATGGAACGCAAGCTACCAGGGTTTTTCCTGGTGTCTGGCGTCCCTTCAGTTCCCGGGAGGCAAATTGCCATGCAACAAAACCGGGATGTATTTGATTTAGAGTCGCCTGCTGATTTTGACCAACGTGCAGGTTTGGGGTTCAAAAACCTGCGTCTGCTTACCAAAGCGCTTACCCATCGCTCTTTCCTCAATGAACACCCGGAAGCCATGGAAGATAATGAACGCCTTGAGTTTCTGGGCGATGCAGTGTTGGATTTTCTGGTGGGTGCCTGGTTATATCATCACATGCCGGAAATGGCAGAAGGCCGGTTGACATCTTTGCGAGCGGCTTTGGTGCGCAATGATCAACTGGCTGTTTTTGCGGATGAAATTGATCTGGGTAACGCCTTGCGGCTGGGAAAGGGTGAATCTGAATCCGGAGGTCGGCAACGCGCTTCGGTGCTGGGTTCCACCTTCGAGGCATTGATCGGGGCATTATATATAGATAGTGGCCTCGCCAGGGTTCAGGAATTTATCGAGCCACTTTTGGCTGAGGCTGTTGAATATATCCTGCTGGAGAACAAGGATAGAGATCCAAAAAGCATCTTGCAGGAATACACTCAAGCGAATGGCCTGGGCACACCTGCCTATCTTACGCTATCGGTCAGTGGCCCGGATCATCTACGCGAGTATGAGGTCCAGGTATTGGTAAATGGTGAAGTCTGCGGTCAGGGTCGGGGACGAAGCAAACAGACTGCGACCAAAGCGGCGGCACAGAATGCCATTGACCGGATGGAAATCCCCCAATGACCCGACAGGAACAACACCCATTGGAACAAAATCGGCTGAAATCCGTAGAGTTGCAGGGTTATAAAACCTTCGCCAACCGGCATGTATTTGAGTTTGCCGGCGCGATTACTGCGATCGTTGGACCGAATGGATCGGGAAAATCGAATATCGTCGATGCGATCCGTTGGGTTTTGGGTGAACAATCCTACAGTTTGTTACGTGGGAAAAAGACCGAAGATATGATTTTTTCCGGGTCGGAGGGTCGCTCCCGTGCCGGCATGGCCCAGGCAACAGTACTATTCGACAATACCGATGGCTGGTTGCCTATCGATTTTTCTGAAGTAGCCATAACCCGCCGTGCTTACCGAGACGGTCAAAACGAATATTTAATCAACGATCAAAGGGTGCGTCTCAAAGATGTAAGCGAGCTGTTAGCTAAATCGGGATTGGCAGAGCGCACCTATACGATTATTGGTCAGGGTTTAGTCGATGCAGCTCTCTCGTTACGCGCGGATGAACGCAGACGATTGTTCGAGGAGGCGGCAGGGATTGGCCTCTATCGTTCCCGTAGAGAAGAAGCAATCCAGCGTCTGGAAACCACCCAGCGTAATCTGGATCGTGTGCAGGATATTCTGGCAGAGCTTCAACCGCGCTTGCGCAGTCTTGAACGACAGGCTAAACGGGCAAAAGAATACGAACAAATCCAGGAAGATCTGCGGTTGTTGCTGCGCGAATGGTATGGCTACCACTGGCATCGCCTCCAGCAAGAATTGATTGAAGCGCGGGAGTATGCAGAACTTCGGGAAATGGAACTGGAGCAAAACCGGTTGGAGCAACAGGTTGTCCACCGTGAGCTGGTGCGCACCAGGGAGACCATTAACGAGCAACGCATACGGGTCAATGAATATCATCGCCAGTTGGCTTCTTTTCACCAGGAAAGTGATGAAATGGGCCGGAAGCTGGCGGTGATTGATGAACGCCTCAGGTCATTACAGCAACAAAAGAAAACAACCACGGATGAGCAATTACGGCTGGCTGAAGAAATCGGGACTTTAAGCGCCCGCCGTACAGGCCTGGAAGAAGAATTCCGCCAGATTCAGGACGATCTGGTTGTTGCTGATGAACAACTCAACCAGGCAAAGCAGGAGCTGCAGAAGCGACAGGCAGAACGTTCAGGTCTGGAAAATAAGATCCGTGAGATAGAAGAGGAAACTGCCAGCCTCCGTGCTCGTTCGAGCCAGGCTCAGGTTCGCCTGGGCGAACGCAGAGCACAACTTGCCCGCTATGAGCTGGAAATGGACAAAAACCGGCTGGAAATGGAAACAGCACAGGTAACCCTTAAAAATACCCTGGAAAAATTAAATCAGAGTCATAAAGCTTTTGACGAACTGATCCAGCGAAGAAAAAACACTGAAAAAAAGTGGGAAACCCACCAGGTAAATTTGCGAGAACACGAACAGCGACGAACCAGGTTGCAGGACGAAATTGCCAGCCAGAAAGCCAGCATTGCAGGGATTGTCAAGCAGCTCGAAGTACTGGAGCAGGCTGAAAAATCATTAATCGGCTACTCTGAAGGCACAAAAATCCTGCTGGAAGCAGCTCGTAAAGCGCGCTTAACCGGGGCTGAAGGCGCGTTGAGCTCGCTGATCGAGTCCCCCGTTGAATTTGAGATCGCGATTACTGCAGCGCTGGGAGAATTTCTCGATGCAGTCTTGTTAAACGATAATTCGAGTCCAGATGAGGCGCTTGACCTGGTGCAGTCTGCCGGTGTACGTTCAACATTGCTACCCAAGATGGATCTTAAACCAGAACCGGAACTTGTGGTTCAGACCGGGGATGGTGTTCTGGGTGTTGCCTCAACATTGGTGGAGGTGTCCCCGGAATTAAAACCGGTTATCCAGTTACTCTTGGGCAAAGTTATTGTGGTCAAAAACCGCCAGGTGGCCCGGCAGGTCCTCAAAGACCAGGAAAGCGGCGTACGGGCAGTGACATTAAACGGTGAGGTATTCTATGCCAGTGGTCTGATCAGTGCCACAAACCCGGGGAATAAACAAGATGCCTCAGGTGGATTAAGCCGTACCCGGCAAATGAGAGAAAATCGTGCGTTCCTCGTTGCCCAAAAGGCAACCCTGGAAAAGTTACTCAAAGAACAGGATAATGCAGTAAAGGAGTTAAATGACCACCAGGAGGCAGGTGAAGAGCTGTTCCGGAAGCTGGATTCTTTACGGGCTGACGAAAGGAAAGCGCAGGCAGATGTGGACAGGTTACGCCTGACTGTCGAAAGCCTGTCCGAGCAGGTTAATTGGTTTGAAAATCGTAACCTCCAGATACAGGCGAATGCATCGTCTGCCAGCGCTGAAATACATAATTTAGAAGCAGAAATCCACCGGCTCGAAGGTGAACAGCAGGAACAAGACGGGAAGCAGCGCGAGCTCCAGCGGCAGTTGGCTTCTTTACCCGAAGAAGAGTTTCTGGAACAGGTGACTTACTGGCATACCAGTCAGGCTGTGACTCAGGAAACTTCAAATAGCCTTGAAAAACGGATCCATGATTTAGAATTGCAACTTGCCAGACTTCAGCTAAACCAGGAGCAGAACCAGGGCCGATCGAACGAATTGGAACATACCCGGCTTACTCTCGAGCAGGAAAAAATCCGTCTAACCGAACAGATAGAGCAGGTTGCCGCAAGAATAAATGAGATCCAGGAACTGGTTAAACCTGCTGAAGTGGAGTTATCAAATTACGAAAAAAAGCAGGTGGAGCTGGAGAAACAAGAAGAGCAGGTAAGAACTACGACCAGCGCGGCCGAACATCGCCATGCACAGGCGCGGATAAATTTTAATAAACAGCAGGATGCCCTTGAATCCCTTCGGCGCCGCATCGAAGACGATTTTGGTCTGGTTGAGTTTGAATACGAAAATATTGTCAGCGGACCCACCCCGTTGCCACTTGATGGGATGGTCGAGAAACTGCCGGTCGTTAAAGAGATTTCCCCAGAGCTCGAGGAATCCCTCACGCGAAAACGCGCCCAATTACGCCGGATGGGCGCCATCAACCCTGAAGCTCAACGAGAATATCGGGAAGTCAAACAACGCTATGAATTTATGACCTCCCAGGTAGCGGACTTACATAAAGCTGAAAGCGATATCCGCCAGGTTATCCATGAGCTGGACGAATTGATGCGGCAGCAATTCACGCAGACCTTCACCGCGGTTGCCAGTGAATTTAAAGAGATATTTGCCCGGTTATTCGGCGGCGGAGCTGCCCAGCTGATCCTTACCGACCCATCCGATGTAAATAATACCGGCATAGATATCGAAGCTCGCCTGCCTGGTCGGCGATTACAGGGTCTTTCGTTATTATCCGGGGGAGAACGCAGCCTTACTGCAGCTGCTCTGGTGTTCGCACTGTTAAAGACCTCCCCGACCCCTTTCTGCGTGCTGGATGAAGTCGACGCCATGCTGGATGAGGCCAATGTCGGGCGGTTCCGGGATTTGTTGCGAGAGTTGAGCGGCTCTACTCAATTTATTATCATTACCCATAATCGCAATACGGTTCAGGCTGCCGATGTAATCTATGGGGTAACTATGGGTAAGGACTCGACCAGCCAGGTGCTCAGCCTGCGGCTGGATCAGGTGGCAGAGATTACCGAAAACAGTTAATCCTGGTTTGATTTTCGTATTACGGGATCGTTTTTGGATGGCACCAGGTGAACAATAAAAAGCCGGTCTGTTGGTTTGTCAACAGACCGGCTTTATTCTGCTTTGAGCCTTATTGATTCTGGAATTGCTGAATCAAGGCATCTAATTCGGCCGGGATATCTGGATCTTCAGGTACAACCTGAGTCCAGACTTCGAAAATCTCGATGTTTGCTTCCAGGCGTTCTGCGCTCAGCCAGGTTTGAAAGGCTTCCTGAAGGGCTTGTTCGTACTGGAACTCCGAACGGGACCGTTCTTCATGACCGAGCACCTGAATGATATGCCAGCCAAACTGGCTTTGAACAGGATCGCTTACTTCGCCGACTTCCAGGGCAAAGGCAACCTGCTCGAATTCAGGGACCATATAGTTACGCGGGAACCAGCCCAGGTTTCCACCCTGATCTTTGTTCGAAGTATCGGTCGAGAACTCAGCTGCCAATTGGTTCCAATCACCACCATCTCGATACTGTTCGAGCACCTGGAGTGCGGTTGCTTCGTCTGCTACCAGGATGTGCCGTGCCCAGACCTGTTCTTCCGTAAGGGCGATATCCTTTGCGAATATCTCCATCAATTTCTGGCGGTAGAGTTGCGCCAGGATTATCTGCCGGATTGTTGTTTCTGAAACATTTACTTCACTTTTAAACATCTCGATTGTTTCAGTATACGTCTGGTTGAACGATTCCTCTGTAATGGGTGTGGGCGTCAGAGTTGGGGCAGAAGTTGGGGTTGGGCTGGGTTCTTCCGTCGGGGTTAACGATGGATCCGGTGTGGCAGTTGGCAGATCAGTCGCCGTTGAAACGGGGGTTACCAGAGCCAGTTGCTCCGGGGATAAAGTGGAGGTCGGAATGGAGGTCGGAAATTCGGTGGGAGTGGGTTGAGGACCATCCGGAAAGTATCCAAACTGGCGCTGAATTTCGCGTTGCACCTCTTCGTCGCTGACTGTGATCCCTCGTTCTTCTGCATCTTTACGAACGAGGACATCATCGATCATAGCGTTTAACACTTCACGACCAAATGTTTGCGGTTCCAGCTGGAACTGAATTTGCTGAATATTATTGATGATATTCAGAGCGAAATCGGACTGTTCGCTCCCCAGAAATTGCAAAGTCTGAGCTGTACTCAATGCCTGCTGTACCAGGTTGTTTCGCTCGAAACGGGTACGCTCCACGAAATCCCTGGCAATAATATTTTCTCCGTTGACGGTAGCCACAACCTGCCTGGGACGGATCACATTATTCAGTAGAACACCATAAAGGATCAAACCTATAACTACTGCCAGGATAACGACTGTACCAGCAAGGATCATTCGCTGTTGACGCTGTTCCCTCTCCTGGCGTGCGAGGAATTTCTTGGTTGGAGTCTGGGATCCACGACTTCTGGCCATAATGATTTCTCTTTTCTGTATAAAATCCGAAAAAAACGGGCATAGGGCGATAACCCTATGCCCATTTATTTAGTCAGGAATGCATTACCGGAGAGTATCCCCGGCGAAGGGTAATAAGGCAAGGTGCCGGGCACGCTTAATTTCGCGTGCCAGTTTACGCTGGCATTTCGCGCATAACCCCGTCTGTCGACGAGGGCGAATTTTGCCGCTTTCGTTGACGAAGCGACGTAAGATCTCTACATTTTTGTAATTCAGATCTTCACAGCTACAACTTTGTCGCACTGGTGTAAAAAACCGGCGGCGGGATTGTGACATTCGATCGGACACTTTTCAAAACTCCTGTTTTATTCCGATGGGCGGAATCATTCGGCTAAAAAGGAAATTCGTCCTCTTCATTTGCCGGATAAGTTTCTTCGACTTCTTCGACCTGCTGGTTATTGTCGCGCCTGTCACCCAGCATGATCATTTCGTTGGCCACAACTTCGGTGGACGAATGGCGGTTGCCTTCGTTATCGTCCCAATACCGGGTCTGCAGGCGACCTTCAACAAATACCTGCTGACCTTTTGTAAGGAACTGCTTGCAGATTTCTGCCAGGTTTCCCCAGGCAACAATGTTGAACCATTCTGTTTCGGAACGCCTCTCTCCATCTGTCGTATTCCAGCTGCGCGTGGTGGCTACACTGAAAGTAGTCACCGGGCGTCCGGATGGAGTGTAGCGCATCTCCGGATCTCTTCCTAATCGGCCGATGATCATTACCTTGTTGAGGCTGCGTGTCATGACAGGCTCCTGAACCGGGTTAATCGTTCGATACGATCAGAAAACGCATGACTGGCTCGAGGTAACGCAGGTTACGCTCAAGCTCGATGCAATAGCCGGGATCCATTTGTGTCTGTAAGAACACATATTGCCCTTCTTTTTGCTTACGAATGTCATACGCCAGTTTGCGTTTTCCCCAGAGGTCGACTTTGACGATCGATCCCCCGCTATCGGTAATCCATCCCTGAACTCGTTCGACGACTTCATTCAACGCATTTTCTTCAAGTTCTGGGTGGATGATAAACACAACATCATAATCGCGCATTACGGGTCTCCTTTCCACGGGATTACCTCTGGTCGGTGCGCATGTCTGCCAGAGGCGGAAAGAGAGCCACGCCAGAGCGTGGCTTTCGGTATTAGTTTAACATAATCCGATTATTTTGGAAAGGAAAGCGAAGAAGAAAAAACCGGGTGATATTCTCACCCGGTCTTTGGTGATTTCAGAACAAGCCCCACTCCGCACCGGCTCCTTCTTCCATGTACGATAAATCCCACATTTCTGTACCCAATTCAATGACGGTCGGTTTTTCCAGGAGTTCCTCCACTTTCATGCGGGTAGTCTCGAGCATTGCCGGTCCATACGGGCAAAAGGGAGTGGTAAGGATCATATTGATTTGGGCGGAATCTTCATTCACGATTACATCCCGCACCAGACCCAGCTCGATAATATTCAAGCCAATTTCCGGGTCAACGATTTGCCGTAAGACATCCTTCACTGGCTCAGTCAGGTCTGGATGGGTGGATTCAATTTGCCAGACTACTTTTGATTTCAGTTCTTCCGTCATGCCACGCTCTCCGCGATTTCTTGATTGGTAATCACATAGGTGCAGAGCTGATCGCCATTCAGAATGCACTTCACCTTTTCTGTAGGTACATTCAAAATGGAGGAGATCAGAGTCTGATCCATGGCGCAAATTTCCGGATGGTAATGTCCGACGTGCAAATAAGGGCAGTTGGTTTCGATAATATGGTATTCATCCCCTTTTCTTTCCCATTCCACAGTAAACCCTTCGCGCATCAATAGCTTTTTCACCAGTTCCAGTCGCTCTTCGAATACCAGTCCGGAAAAGTTAGTATTTTCAGCCTCTTCATCGATTAATGCCTTGGCCATGTTGGCAAATAACATCCGTACCTGTTGAATGGGCAATTGTTGTTTGATTTGATCCAGCAGACGATTGGACATCTGGATGTAACGGGTGGGAAAGCGTTCCAGTCCAGCCTCGGTAAGGACATACAAACGACGTGGTCTCCCGACGCCATGTCGTTCTTCTTCTGAATCGACCAGCCCTTCTGCCTGTAGTTTGGCGATATGGTGGCGGACGGATATGGGGTTTATCTGCACTGCTTCAGCCAGTTCATTGATAGTACAATGCTGGTTTTTAAGCAATGTGTACAGAACACGTTCTCGGGTGCTTTGCATAGCTTACAACTTTCGCTTATTTTGATCTGATTGGATGAAAAAACCATCCGGATTCAACCAGGAAGTATATCAAACCGGTGTATTTCTGTCAATATATAAGATATTTATCAATATAATTAGGCGGTTTCGCCAACCATTGGCAGTGATAATAAATTTCTAAGATTCTATCCAGGCAGGTTGTGGGATAATTAATTTTAAATCGGAGTTGAATAGAATATTTTATAAGATTTTTATGCTAAATATTGACACTAATCCAGCGACATGCTATAATGCATGGCGTGCCCGGGATAAGAAATACGGATTGTTTTTTCCCAGGTAGGCGGCAATTACCAATGCAAATTAAGAAACACTATGGTTCAAGGAGTAAATTTTTCTATGTCTGAGCTTGACATTCGTGACCTGCACGTAAACATTGAAGAAAAAGAAATTGTCAAAGGTGTCGACCTGGTGGTGCGTCAGGGTGAAGTTCACGCGATCATGGGCCCAAATGGAACGGGCAAGTCGACCCTGGCATACACATTGATGGGACACCCTGACTACTCCGTCACCCATGGTCAGGCCTTTTTTAAAGGCCAGAATGTTCTGGACCTGGAACCGGATCAACGAGCTCATCTGGGTTTGTTTCTGGCATTCCAATACCCGGTCGCGATTCCTGGCGTTACCGTTGCCAATTTTTTGCGCACGGCAATCAATTCCCGGCGGAAGATTGAAAACCCGGAGGATAAAGGCATACCCATCCCGGCTTTCCGGAAATTGCTAAAAGAAAAAATGGATTTATTGAAGATGGACCATAGTTTTGCGAGTCGATATTTGAATGAAGGCTTTTCCGGTGGTGAGAAAAAGCGGGCTGAGATATTGCAGATGGCGACGCTGGAGCCTGAAATCGCCATCTTGGACGAAACTGACTCGGGTCTGGATATCGATGCGCTGCGTATTGTTTCGGATGGTGTAAACGCGTTGCGCGGCCCGAACCTGGGTGTTTTGATCATCACCCATTACAACCGCATTCTTAACTACATCAAGCCCGATGTCGTGCATGTCATGCTGGACGGCAGAATCGTTGAATCTGGTGGTCCAGACCTGGCCGAACATCTGGAAGCACATGGTTACGATTGGTTACGCGAGAAAACATCTTCAGTAACTGTGTGATCAACAGGATGTTTTTATCAATGTTACTGTTTGAAGATGAGCGTGGAGGTTTGTTATGAGTAAAGATGCCCAGATCCTGGAAGGTATTGGAGAATATAAATACGGGTTCAGAGACCCGGACACATTTGTATTCCAGAGCAAACGTGGCCTGGATCGTGAAGTCGTAGAACAGATTTCGCACATGAAGGGTGAGCCCCAATGGATGCTGGATTTCCGCTTGAAAGCTTACGAGCATTTTACCCAGCGACCGATGCCCACCTGGGGTGGTGATCTTTCTCAACTGGACCTGGATAATATTTTCTTCTATACCAAACCAACGGATCAAGAAGGACGTTCCTGGGATGATGTCCCGGAAACGATAAAGCAGACTTTCGAGAAGTTGGGGATTCCCGAAGCAGAACAGAAATTCCTGGCGGGTGTAGGTGCGCAGTATGAATCAGAAATGGTTTATCACAATATCCAGGAGCACCTCAAAGAACAGGGCGTCATCTTTTTGAGTATCGAGGATGGATTACGCCAGTATCCAGATCTCTTCAAGGAATACTTCGGCACCATCATCCCGATTGAAGATAATAAATTTGCCGCACTCAACAGCGCAGTTTGGTCCGGTGGTTCGTTTGTTTACGTCCCTAAGGGTGTCAAGGTCGACCTGCCGCTACAGGCCTATTTCCGCCTGAATATGGCGGACCTGGGACAGTTCGAGCGTACGTTGATTATTATCGACGAAGGCGCCCAGGCACATTATGTTGAGGGTTGTACCGCGCCAATTTATTCCACAGACTCCTTCCATAGTGGTGTGATCGAAATTGTGGTGAAGAAAGGCGCTCGCATGCGCTATACGACCATCCAGAACTGGTCTACCAATATGTATAACCTGGTTACGCAGCGAGCGATTGTCCACGAAGATGCCACCATGGAGTGGGTGGATGCCAACCTGGGCTCTAAACTCACCATGAAATACCCATCCTGCTATCTGATAGGTAAGGGTGCTCACGGTGAAATTCTTTCCATGGCATTTGCCGGCAATGGGCAGCACCAGGATACTGGCGGCAAGGTGATCCACGTTGCCCCACACACCACCAGCAAAATTACCTCCAAATCGATCAGTAAGGGGACTGGGCGGGCCGCTTATCGTGGTCTATTGAAGGTGCATAAAGGCGCGGTGGATTGCCGCAGCAATGTGGTATGCGATGCTTTATTGCTCGACGAAACGGCGCGGTCGGATACCTATCCCTACATTGAGATCGAAGAACAGGATGTCTCTGTGGGGCACGAGGCGTCTGTTTCCAAGGTGGGTGAGGAACAGCTTTTCTACTTGATGAGCCGGGGTTTAAGCAAGGAAGAAGCCACAACCATGGTGGTATCCGGTTTCATCGAGCCCTTGGTGAAAGAATTGCCCATGGAATACGCTATTGAGATGAACCGTCTGATTCAATTGCAGATGGAAGGCTCCATTGGCTAAACCCATATGGTTTTCGGCTTGCACCTGGAATAGAGATCTCGATTATTTAAGAGACAACGATTACTTCTTTGTGAATGGTGGTAAGGATAAACATGACTGAACGCACTGCAAAACGGGTTATTCGTCGAACGACAGGCGTTGATGGTCGGGAACGAATTTTTCCGTTCACGAGAGAAATGATCCCGGGAATCTCTGATGAGCGTGTTCCGGCTTTTGTCCGCGCATATCGAGATCGGGCATGGATGGCGTTTACGCAACTGGCTCTACCCACCACGAAAGACGAACCGTGGCGGCGTACAGACCTACACAATCTTGAAATCGATCGTTTTCGTCTGGCCTCCACAGCAGATGCAAACCTTTTACCGGAAGTTCCTGCCGAATTGTTGACTCCTTTGGTGGATCGTGCGCATGGTGGTCAGTTGATTTTGAGTGCCCATGGTACCAGAGTGGAGCTCGATGAAAAGTTGAGCCGTCAGGGTGTGATCTTCACGGATCTGGAAACGGCAACACGCGAGCACCCAGAAATTCTCCGGAAAATCTTCGGTCAGGTGGTGCGACCCGATGAAGGGAAATTTTCTGCCCTCGCCGGCTCG
>JAGUYX010000057.1 GCA_020061145.1 Anaerolineales bacterium
AGCCGCGCCCCAACCGGCGTGTTTCCAGTCATATTGTTGTGCCAGTGTGAGGGAAATTTTATCCAGCAAGTCTTCGGACGGATCAAAAGTCGAAGTAGCATGGGAGACCCTGGGGGTTAGATGTTCGATCAGAGTGTGTGCCTGGCTTAACAATTGGCCTCGATCGTTTTTCCAGGCATGGGCAATTACTGCTAAGATCTCTTGAAAGGCAGGCATCTGATAACGGCGCACCGGAGGAAAATAGGTGCCGCCAAAAAATGGTTCGCCCTGCGGTGTGAGAAACACGCTCATTGGCCACCCTCCCTGACCGGTCATGGCGACGACAGCATCCATGTAGATACTATCCAGATCGGGACGTTCCTCGCGATCAACTTTGATGTTGATAAAGTCCTCATTCATCAAGCTTGCCGTTTCCGGATCTTCGAAAGATTCATGCGCCATGACATGGCACCAATGGCAGGCGGCATAACCGATGCTGAGAAAAATGGGTTTGTCTTCCGCTCTGGCGCGCGCTAATGCTTCCTCCCCCCAGGGATACCAATCAACGGGGTTGTCTGCATGTTGTAATAAATATGGGGATGTCGAATTAGCAAGACGATTAACCATCAAACACCTTTAATCAAAAGTAACATTAAATAATAAAGATACTGTGAGGAAAAATTACCAGTTACATATACCATACCATGAAAAACGGTTGTCAAATATTAGCCGAAGGATTTTATTCGCCAAATTCCAGTTCAAAGTCGTCCGGAATTTCCTTATTTTCGTTCAGCTCTGGGGAAAGATGCAGATCTATCTCGCCAAAGGTTTCAATCTGTTGCGCCTGGAGGATATGACGTTTGACCAGTTCCAACATGGCCAGGAAAGTTACTACAACTTCCAGCCGGCCGACTTTCCGGGGAAAGAAAGATCGGAAAGTGAACGTTCCTTCCTGGCGCACTTTGGATAAAATATATCCGATTTTCTCCCGGATAGTTACTTTTGGCGGGGCAACCACTGTTCCCAGGCGTTGAGGTACAGGCCGGGTTTCGAACACGCCATAGGCTGCAAAGATCAGATCGTCCAGAGTGATACCGGATAAGTCCAACCGACCTTCAATTTTCGGGGGCGGTGCCAGACGCAGATAACTACGCAAATTACGATCCATCCGGTCGGACAAGAATTCCGCTGCCTGTTTAAACTGGCGGTACAACAATAACTGACGAGCGAGTGCTTCACCCGGGTCTTCATCGCCGGGTTCGCGCTGAGGAGGGCGAGGTAACAAGGCTTCGGATTTGATCTGGATCAAGCGTGAGGCGATGACCAGAAAGGCGGATACTTCATCGGCCGGGCGATTTTCCAGCTGCTTCAAATGCTCCAGGTATTGATCTGTAACCTCAGCAAGGGCTAACCGGGTAATATCCAGCTCGGCCCGTTCGATCAGGTGAAGAAGCAGATCCAACGGTCCTTCGAACAGGGGTGTAGAAACCTGGTAGTGTATATTTTGATAGGCAGTTGTAAGGCCGGGCACGCGGGAATTATAACCGGAAATTAAGGATGGGTATGCTATACTTACCTACCGGTAAGAAAACATAACCTATCGTAGTCTTTAAAGAAACATAATTTACGGAGTGCATTACATGATCAAAGAACCTGTACACGTAACGGATGAAGCTTTCGAGAAAACCGTGCTGAAGTCTGATATTCCGGTGATTGTTGATTTTTGGGCGCCATGGTGCCATCCCTGCCGGATGGTAGCGCCGGTGCTGGATAAACTCGCTGTAGAATATTCAGGTAAATTACTGGTAGCTAAAGTCAATACAGACGATAACCCTCAATGGGCGCAACAATATGGCGTTCAGGGAATTCCCACCATGTTATTTGTGTCCAAGGGTAAGGTCATACATCGCCAGGTAGGCGCGTTGCCTGAACCGATGTTGCGCGATGCAGTCAGCCAGTTTCTGGAAGTTGTCAGCCAGAATTAATGGTTTCAAAAATAACTTAACTGCATCCCGGTAGCCAATGATTAAACTGGCTAGCCGGTATTTATTGGTTGACTATACGCGTTGGATATCTGCGCCCAGCTGGCGCAATTTTTCATCCACACGTTCATAACCCCGATCGATTTGACCAGCGTTCCGAATGGTCGATTCCCCGCTGGCGGTTAACGCAGCCAGCACCAATGCCATACCAGCGCGTATATCCGGGCTTTCCAGCACTTCCCCGTACAAACGCGTTGGTCCCTGAACAATGCAGCGATGCGGGTCGCACAAAACCACATGTGCGCCCATCGATACCAATTTATCGGTGAAAAACATTCGGCTGGGGTACATCCAGTCGTGGAATAAAATGCTGCCTTTACACTGTGTCGCCACGACGATAGCGATCGACATCAGGTCGGTGGGAAATGCAGGCCAGGGCATCACACTGATTTCGGGGATGGCATTGCCGAGGTCGGGTTCGATGATCAAATCCTGGTCGGATGGAACATAAATATCGCTACCGTTCGTCTCCCAGCGCACACCCAATTTGCCGAAAACGAGGCTAATCATGCCCAGATATTCCGGGCCTGCTTTATGGATTGTGAGAGAGCCACGAGTCATCACGGCTGCCCCGATAAAACTTACGACCTCCAGATAGTCCGGACCGATGGTGAATTCGCCGCCATGCAAGCGTTTAACCCCGCTGATATGGAGCGTATTCGAGCCAATATTTTCGATTTTTGCTCCCAGGGTATTAAGAAAATGGCAAAGCTCCTGGATATGAGGCTCTGAAGCGGCATTCCGGAGGATGGTCTGGCCGTTCGCCAGAACAGCCGCCATAATAGCATTTTCCGTGGCGGTTACGCTGGCTTCATCCAGCAAGATTTCTGCTCCGGTTAATTTTTGGGCATGGAAATTGAATACTCTCTGGGTGCGATCATACTCGACCGTCGCGCCCAAAGATTGTAAAGCGAGGATATGTGTATCCACCCGCCGGCGACCGATAATATCGCCTCCCGGAGGAGGCAGGGCTAACTCGCGTGTTCGTGCCAGCATCGGGCCGGCGAGCAGGATAGAAGCGCGAATTTTCCGGCACAGATCGGGATCCAGGTCCGCAGGACGTACCTGGCCTGCATGAATCCTCCAGGTGTTAGGAGCAAGCTCGTCGATCGAGACGCCCAGGCTCTGGAGCAAATTACGCATTGATTTAACATCGCCAATAGAAGGCACGTTATGAAGAATCACCGGTTCATCAGTCAGTAAAGTGGCCGCCAGCATGGGTAGCGCTGCATTTTTATTTCCAGACGGCGTAAGTTCTCCCTGGAGAGCGTTACCACCCTGGATAATAAATGATGTCATGCTTAATCTCCTTGGTTGCCTGGTTCAAAGGCATACACCTACATTGAAATTGGGAGGATTTGGGTGCTCGGAGCTGTTTCGCAGCTCCGAACATCCAAAAACCCTCTTTTTTTGGGCAGGGGGGAAGAAAAAACCATTTCTTTCCGCCCGCCCCCCCCTGAGGGTTGCCTGGTGGGGGAAAGCCTGAAACCAGGCGGTGGATGTTCCGCCAATATTCAACGGAAATGGAATTGCGAGATTCTTCCCAGACAGGCTAAATTATAATGTCAACTGTGTATACTGCGGGGACTGTACTCCTTCTCACAATTCTGGGCTTACTGAGCGGAACACTGGTTAATTACCTGGCAGACGTTTTGCCACATACCCGTCGATTCAGCCTGCCACGCTGCCTGGTTTGCGGACAGGAACAGGCGATAAGCGCATTCGGCCTGCAGATTTTCAGATATCAGAATTGCGGTCACAGGAGACCCATCCGGGTAATCTTAGTATTGGCATATGGGGTAATCACCGCCTTGTGGATCTGGTTTGCGCCGCCATCCCGGGTAAATCCCTGGTTGGGCTATCTTCTTTTGGCATATTTTGGCCTGGTTGCCGCAATCGATCTCGAACACCGCCTGATTCTGCATCCGGTAAGCCTGGCGGGGGTCGTGCTCGTCGGGGGAGCAGGTCTTCTCCGGCATGGGATTTTATCGACCCTCCTGGGGGGAGCGGCAGGATTCGCCATAATGCTTGGCTTATATTATTTCGGCGTGATCTTTATTCGTTGGTTGAAACACCGGCGGGGTGTGAGTGGAGACGAGATCGCCCTGGGTTTCGGCGACGTTAATCTGGCGGGTGTAATCGGGTTGTTATTAGGCTGGCCTGGCATTATCCCGGGGTTGTTTCTGGCGATCCTGTTGGGGGGATTAGGGGGGATATTGATATTGCTATGGATGTGGCTGCGCAAGAGTTACCATCCCCTGGCAGCCATGCCCTATGGGCCTTATTTAATCGCCGCAGCGATCTACCTGTTTTTTCGCTGACCCAATAGCCGAAGTTTATCCAGTGTGTCTTTTCGTCTAAAACCACTCAGCTAACCACCAAGGGGAGGGGTTGGTGTGGGGGGCGGGGTTACGCCTGGCGTTGGGGAAACCGGCGAGGTGGCTGAAGGCGTCCGGGTGGGCAGACCCGGCGGTGTATGGGTAGCCGTAGGTGCAGGCGGTAAAGTGCTGGTCGCAGGAGAGGTCGGCGTCCGGCTGGGGGTTGCCGTGCTGGGCGGCAATGGTGTTGGGGTGCGTGTGGGTGTACGCGTGGGAGTTGGCGTGCAGGCGCCCGGAGGACAATAAGGTGTGGGTGTGCGGGTAACCGTTGGAGTCCGAGTCGGGGTAAGCGTTGGTGTGGGAACCTGATAATCGCTACAATTCGGCGCCCACCCTGGATTGGAATAACTCAGCGCATCCCACATTTCGCCTACCCTACCTGTGGAGGGTCGATTGATACCCAGGTAGGCGTTGTTGAGCAGAAATACTCGGTCGACCACCATGCCGTTTTCACGCATCCATATATTGAGAGTGTACACACCGGGTGTGGCAATGTTCAACGTAAGAACAGAGGTGTAGGTGTTTTCCCACCGCCAGAGGTTGCGGGAAAAACCAGTCACGCCGTTCCCCCCAGCCGAGATTAACTGTCCATTCAGACCAACCAGTAAGGAATCATCATTATTGGTGCCGTCGCCATGGAAATCATGAACCCGACCGCGGACATAGACCGTATAAGTGCCCGGGGTTTCAAAACGAATATCATAATCCATACGGGGGCCAATAGTTGTGTTGTTGTAATTTTTATCGCGAGGATCATGTGGATATGCCAGCATGGCGCCCTCACCGCTGTAACCCATGGGAAAGGTTACCCCGCTCCAAAAGAAAGTACCATCCGCATCGGTAACCGAAGTGGCGTTCATGAAATGCTCTGCCTCGAAAATCAGCGCTCCTAACCCACTTTCCCGGTATTCACACCCGGCTGATTCCGGCACATGATAGGAGACTTGATCAAATACCGCCCGCGCCAGCTGGCCATCTGAGCGGGAGGTGACTGCCAATCCCAGATAATAATCTTCGTTGAGTCCCTCAAGGATTTGTGAGCCAGCCATTTGCCATGTTTCACCATCCTGGGATAGATAACCAGTAACCAATTTCCCGACTTTAACCACCCTAAGCCAGAGTGGGGTGCGGAAATTCCAGGTATATACACTGTCATCGCCAATCGCCGATAAACCTGGCCGGTATCGATACTGGTAGCGGGTCCCGTTTTCTGTGGTGGTAAGCATAAATCCATACGCCGCAGATGGGCTGGTTGCAGAGCGAATCATTACCCCCACCTTTGACCAGGGGTCCACACCTTCGAATCCGATCAGCCGTGCTTTGAATTCCAAAATGCCCGATTCATCCAGGCGCGTAACAAAGCGAAAACCATCTTGTGTCCCCCAAATATCATCGCCAGAGCCGCAAATCAACACCTCACGTTCAGCGTCAGGCAGGCTTGCCGGGCGTTCGAGGGAAGTGCCTAACACCGACGTACCGATATCCCGTGCAAACCAGCCATCGCCCGGAGACAGCATCGGGCCAAGGCTTGTTTCGCCGGTACAGTCCGGCAGGGGTGTCGGTGTTGGGAAGGGAGTCGGCAAAGGGCGGGGAACAGCCTGGCGTGCGCAAGTGCAGCCATTTGACGCAGTAATTTGAAGCCCGAAATCGTCGCCGATCACACCGTCGGGCCAATCCTCCCAAAGATCCGCCAGGGCGAAGCGCATGTAGTAGGTGCTGCCTGCCGAAAAATCATTGGGACTGAAACCTTCAACGGCAGTTGGAGAATCCCGGTCGTCGGAATTGTAAACTAACCTCTGTATGGGATCGAAGGGATCGTAATCGAGATACGAACGGGTATCCCATTGGCTTCGATCCACATACAATTCACCGGTTTGAGTCCCAAAGACAATCGCCTGGTATTGTTCGGCAAAGGACCAATCAAAGTTAAGGGAATACACCTGCCAGTCGGTCGTATCCTGGTTGGTTACCGGGAATTCAACGTAACCCTCACCTGGGAAACGTGGCTCTCCTACCTGGCAAACACAATTCGGGACAGGTGAAGCGGTTGGCGTTAAAGTTTCGGTAGGAGTAGGAGATGGAGGCGGGGTAATCGTGGGCAAATTCATATTGGGAGGCAAGGCCAGGGCACGGGTAACCCGGAAGTTCTCCAGAATTCCAGTACGATCTGCGTGCAAGCGGACAGAAGGCATAATGGTGTTCAGGATCGGCAGGATAATCGGATGTTCATAGGTGATATAAACCGTAACGCGATTGGCTCCCGGAATATCCGGGTTGCCAGGGTGTTCCTCTTCCAATCCATCTGGCCCCTGGCAATAATCGTCTGGCCAGGGGAGGTAAGTGTAATCCGGATGGGAGCTGCAGACGGTGATTTTATAATAACCGGGTATCCCACGGGTTGCAGTTGAATCCTGCAGTATGCCAATTAACATCCCCTCGGCAGTATCATGAATTGTATGCAGCCGGGCATAATCGATCTCAGCGATCCGTTGAGCGCGTATTTCAGCATCTGAAGGGTTGGGGATTCCCGCCCAGTTCGTCCCATCTTCATCCCGGCAGGCCTTGCCTGAACCGTTCAGGTCCGCAGGGATGGGTGAAAGGGAAGGGTCACAATATCGAGCGAAATCATATTCGCCAGTAACGGCGATGCGCACAGCGAATCTGGCTGCATTGCTGATCACCAGCCATGCCTGAAAGGCGCGGGCAAATTCGATGATCCCGATGATCAGGAGCAAAAGAACCGGCAGCACCAGGGCAAATTCAAGCATCCCCTGACCAGCGACACGCCGGTTGTAATGAAGGCTGTGGAGTGGTCGGGAAGGATTTTTGGTTTTTTGCAGGATTATTTGCATTAAACACCGCCCACGCTGCAGACCGGCTAATGGATGATCCGGGTGAAAATTCGGGAAGCGATATCTTCAAACACCAGAAACAACTCATTCCCACCAGGAGAATAATAATAGTTACCACACCAGCGTGTGTAATCGCTTACCCCTGCACAGGGATCATTTTCGGCGCTGGGGTTGCCTACCACACCGACACGAGCGATATAGCGCAATAATGCTGCGCCATAGGGTATGTTGTTTACTTCCTCGCTCGGTGTACCAGAATAGGTATTGATCACTTCGTCTCCAAGACCGATGGTGAAGATGATCGCTCCCTGGCCTTCTGTTGCGCAATCCGGGTGAGGATTGAGTGGTGCGCAGGCTGCAAAATCGGCCATGTCACGGGCATAATCATCTGCGTCATATAGATCATTGGAAGCCGAATGCCGGGTAGTGGTGTCATTGTCCTGGCAGAGATTTCTCCAATCCGGACAAAAACCGATTGGATAGGTGTAAATATCCGTCAGGTTGTCGCCTGTTTCCAGATCGGTAGCATTGGCGAGCCCATCTGTCAACAAAATTAATATCCAGAGGGTATCTTCTCGGGTTTCGTGTCCAAACATGGCCGCGCCTTTGCGCAGCCCGCCGCCAATGTTCGTGGTCATATAAGGAGACCAGTCATTGATCGGTTCAGAGGTATTCCAGCTTTCGTTGTTATAAGGTTCTGGACCGGCAATGCAATAATCACAGTATAAACCCAGATATTCTCCAGCTTCACTGTAATTACGGCAAGGCCCATACATGGTTCCGGCATCCGGTCGCCAGATATTGCTGGCGCAAATACCGGGTTCGTACACTTTCAGGTTAAGGATAATGTTGACCGCTTCAGCGACATCATTTATCCAGCGTGGGTTGCCATCCGGACGGAAGTGGGTACCCAGATCGAGGTCAGCGCTATACCCATCGGCAAAGGTGACAATCGCCAACCGATCTTCTTCGAGTTCAGGAGGTTGATCTAGGATTCGTTGTACAAAACCAATCGCAGACTGCTTCACCCGTTGAAATGGCTGGCATTCACCTGGAGGGTCAGCTATGCTGTTTCCGTCACCATTATTGCAATAAGCCGGATCACGCAAGGGATTTCCGGGAGGCGCATCAAAAGCCATCGATTCAGAGGTATCGATAACCAGGACCACATCCATCGAAGCCGCCTCACTGATGGCAGTGGTATTGATTGGAAAATTGTGGAAACCAATAATCGATAGAAAGGACATCGGCACTTCTGCCGAGGCCGTGACACGCACAAGTTTTCGTTTGAACCCGCCCGAAGGCGGGCATAAATCCGGATCGGGGTCATTTAGATCACAGATTTCCACGATGACCGTATCAGGATTAATGCCGTTCAAGGAGATGGCCTCGCGGGCGGCAGCTTCCAGACGATTGATATCGTGATTTTCTCGGTACTGAGCCGCCGCAGCCAGGGCACCGGCATCGGTTGCGCGTCTGAGCGAGCCGTGGGCAATAAATAGCTGGCCGACATCCATGGCGAGCCCGACAAAAGCCAGCAGAACCACAAATGTAATGGCAATCAGCACCAATGCCTGGCCCGAATTTCTGGGGTGGAGCTTTCGATAGGGTGAGATTGTCTTGATCATGTTACCCTGTCAGTCAGGGACTGAATGGGGTGGGGGTAGGCTCGGCTGATACGAGCGGCATAAAGGAATACGTATGTAAGAGGATAGGATCCGGTACGAAAGCAGTAATCCAGGGTAATTTTAATTTCTGTTGGTAATTATAAAAAACCTCAACCAGCAGGTAACCGGTGTTTGGCGCCTGACTGTCCATCCGGGTTTGGATGTCCGCGTCGCTAAATCGAGAAGACTGATTTCGTCCTACCGGGTAGCCCACATAATTCTCTGCGTAGGACCACCCATTCACGCCGCTCATACGTTGAACCTGAGCAGACCCATCAGGCAGCTTGTTAACGCTGAAAATGGAGATTATTATATCGTCCCGGTTGCCTTCCCTGCCATTTTCCGGATTGAGAACTCCCCAATAACACATATTTGCCGAGCCGGGAGCCAGGCATTCCAGATGGATATCCGGGGCCATCTGGTTCAGCTCATCATTAACCAGGCAGGCTGTCTGGCGGAAAAAATCGAACGTGCCATCACCCGGATAATCGATCTGGTTGGTGGAGTCCTTGCCTTTACAACAGGCCTCACGGGGAAATCCTGTAGTCGGATTGGAACACAGGGAGGCATATTCAGCAGTATCGGTCATGACATAGTCGCTGTCGCTCGAAAACCGCGCCGCATTACGGACGGCGTCCTGCAAAGTCAGATATTCATTCAACAGAAACCCAAACTCAACCAGACCTGACAGTACTACCAGCAGGATCGGAAATAATACTGCCACTTCCACCAGTGACTGTCCCCGCTCAGATAGGCTGCGTTCCGGCCGGGATAATTGGGTCCTTGGTTTTTGATGGTTCATTATTGACCTGAAAATACTGGCATGCTCACTGACTTACGTTGAGTATAACAAAGAAAGGTTACCATGCAAGCCAGGAAAACCAGACAATAAAAAGACCTGCTTTGGACCACAAAGCAGGTCTTTTTTACCATCAAATCGAGAGGTATCGATCAACCCTCCAGGGCGGGTTGGGTTTTCTTCTTAAACCAGTTGCGCCATTCTCTCTTTTCCCATACCACAAGTACAGGCGCAGCGATGAATATGGATGAATATGTGCCACTCAATAGACCGACCAGCAGGACCAGGGCGAATTGGCGCAAAGTGACCCCACCGTAAAGTACCAGCGCAAGCAACATAAATTCAACGGTCATAAGCTGCGTGTTGATCGAGCGTTGGAGCGTCTGAACGATCGAATGATTAACCAGAGTTTCAAAGGGTAATTTTCGGTAGATATTGAAGTTTTCGCGCACCCGGTCAAATACAACAATCGTGTCCTGCATGGAAAAACCAATGACAGTTAACAGTGCCGTAAAGAATAAGGAATCAACCTGCCAGCCAAAAAACAGGCTACCAATGGCGACCACGGAAAAGATCAAGGCCACATCGTGAAGCATGGCCAGAATTGCGCAAATGCCATATCGAAAGGCATTTTGAACGCCGCGGAATGCCAGGGTGATGTACCCCACCACCAGGACAGACGCTACCGTAATAGCAATCGCAGCTCGATTGGTGACTTCCCGCCCGATAACCGGACCGACGCTGTCGAAACGCAACAGAGTAATGCCGGATTGGAATTCCTGTTCCAGGGAATCAACCAGCCCCAGACGGGTCTCGTCCTCGAGGAACGGAGCGCGGATAATAACTGACCCGCGACCTGTTGTCTGTACGGTCACATCAACGATCTCTCGTTCGGCAAAAAAACCAATCAGCTCTTCGGATGGCGGAGCATCGCCTGAATTGAACTCAATTTCGAGCAAGGAACCACCGGTAAAATCAATCGAAATGGGGAGACCACGTAAGATGATGATCAAGAAACCCGGAATTATCAAAAACAGGGATAACCCGAAAAAGAAATAACGTTTACCTAGAATATTTAAGCTCATTACCCGGCTCCTACAACCCGAACCATCGGGGTAGATTACGCGGTTCATAGTTACTGAAGAGTAAATTTAGAGCCACCCGCGTGACAAAAATGGCAGAGAATAAACTGACGATCACCCCGATGAACAGCGTCACCGCGAATCCTTTGACGATGGTCGCTCCGAAGGCTGAGCCAAACCAGAACAAAATTGAACAGGTGATCAGCGTGGCGATGTTGGAATCCCGGATCGAAGGCCAGGCGCGCCGGAAGCCAAGATCCACTGCCTGCTGGAGGGTCCGCTTCTGACGGAGTTCTTCTTTCAGACGCTCGAAGATCAGAATATTGGCGTCCAATGCGCTTCCGGTGCTGAGCATCAATCCGGCAATTCCCGCCAGGGTGAGTGTTACTGGAATGGTGCGAAACAGGGCAAAGGTAATCAAGGCATAGATGATGATCGCCAGATCGGCGACCAATCCGGGCAAACGATAATAGAGCAGCATAAACAGCATTACGATGCTGAGCCCAATCATACCGGCGACCAGACTTTTATTCAGAGAGTCTTCTCCCAATGTCGGACCAATCGTACGGGTTTCCACAACACGCAAGGGTATGGGAAGCGAGCCATAACGCAGCTGAACAGCCAAAGCATTGGCTTCTTCCAGGGTGAAATTCCCGCTGATAATCCCGGATCCTGTGGTGATTGGCTCATCGATAACCGGCGCAGAAATTACCTGGTTATCGAGCACAATCGCCAGATACTCTTTAACATTATTGGTGGTGTGCTCGGCGAAGATCTGTGTGCCCTGAGCAGTTAATTCAAAGCTGATCCCCGGGCGACCCACCTGATCGGCGGTTACTGTAACCTGGCGTAAATCCGCTCCGGTCATGATGGTATGAAATACCTGGTCTTCAATCACCGTGGCGTCTTCGGGCGGGATGGGTGCGGTCGCTTTGGGATAATCTGTCTGTATATATGTTCCTGCGGAAACAGGGTTGAAATCCAAATCGACAAACTCCAGAAGGGCGGTACCGCGGATGGTAGCGACTGCCTGTTCAGGATCTTCCACACCTGGCAACTCAACTACAATCCGCCGGTTTCCGGCCTGTTGAACGACCGCTTCAGAGACGCCGAGGCCGTTCACGCGGTTCTCTACAATCCGGCGCGCGGTCCCCATCTGCTCGGGGGTGATATCTGCATCTTCAGGTAAATCTGCTTCTAACAGCACTTGAATTCCACCCACCAGGTCCAGTCCGAGATAGGTTTTTATCTCCCGGTCAAGCCCCGGGATGACCGGCGTGGGCGTTACCAGGTATATCGCAATCCCCAGGACCACAACAATGAGCAATATCTGGCGTAAATACTTCACTTTGAGCGACCTCCCGATTCACACAAATGCCAGCCGAAGGCTGGCAGCTTACAGCGCACCCATTATACACCTGCAACTAAAGCATGTCCACGCGACAATCACACGACCGTTAAACATGGGCTGGAGAGAGGCGATCAGCCCTGGTGTTCCTGCAGGTGATCGAGAATCAAAGTCAGCACCTGATCGGGTGTTTTATCGTTGGTATCGATAATCAGATTGGCGTGCAGGCGGGCATGTGCCAACCGTTGGAGCTGGGTCTGGTATTCATGTTCTTTCCAGCTTAGCTTGCGCCGTATCAGGGTGTTCGGATAGGATACATCCAGGTAGATCAACACATCTGGATTGGTAATCCTGCGCCACATATCCGGGACATAAGAATGTTCCTGGGCGATCTGGCGCACCCGGTACCCGCGTTCTTTCAAGAGCCGGCCCAGCGTGGACTTCCCTGAAGCACATACTCCCACCAGGCCAATTAACATAAAAGAAACCTCAACTTTCAAGCGGTAAGCGAACCTGTAAGCGGCGGATGCCATCTTCATCTACACGAGGAGTGATGCGTAGCACCACCACGCTGACATCATCCAGCGGGCGGCGTAAATCTAGATCAAGGGCGTGTTGTAATAATCCTTCGGCGATTATATCCGCGGTATGATCCGGGTTGGTGGTCAGTTCCAGGAACAATTCTCGAGCTTGCATGGGCGTGCCGTTCCGTGATCCAGCATGCACCAGGCCATCGGTATAACAACAAGCGATCAGATGGGATGTCAACGGAATTTCAAAGATAAATGGCCGGGTATTACGGTACAGCCCGACAGGTTGGCATTCCTCTGCCAGCACCTTGAGTTGACGATCGGTATAAATCAGCGTAGGAGCTGGATTGTTGCGGGTCACCACCAGGGTTCGGGTCGCCATGTCGATGGACAGGATGTTCAAAGTGGCGGAAACCCGCCCGGATTTTTCTGCGAAAAGTGCATCACTGGCGGCGCGAGCTGCTGCTCCATCGCGCACGCCTTCCGCCAGTAAAGAGACCACTTTGCGGGCTACCAGGTTAGATACCCGCTTGGCCCCTCTGCCTGAACTCTGCCCGTCGACCAGAACAACAGAAATTCCTCCGTCCGGGCGTTCGATAATCTCGACGGTATCGCCGCTCTCACGGGTGGCGTATTTTTTAATCTTGGCGACTGCGATTTGTGCTTCCATGCGTGTATTCCACTTTCGGGTAGGAGAAAGGTATATTCGAGCGGGTTAATTCAATCAGCCAGACCTGACTATTGCGTAGAGACAAAGTATGCTGGTTTATTGTAAAACCAACCTGTGCGATAAGCTCGAAAAGTTGTTGGTCTAAAAATTGTGATTTGGACGGCGCCTGATGGGTAATCCGAAACAACCCGGCTGCCAGGCGGTGCAATAAACCTTTGCCGGTGATCCAGGCTGCAGGAAGCCAAAAGCAAGTTCCACCGGGTGCCAGGACCCGCCAGATTTCATTCCAGGTCGCCAATTCCAGGCTGAACTCGGCTGGGAATGTCATCACAACCGAACCAAAATAACCTTGCGGAAAAGGCAGTTGCTGAGCATAACCCCGCACTAAATGGATTTTTCCGGGTCGGTTGTGTACGCGAGCCTGGCTCATCTGAACCATCTGGCGGCTGGCATCCAGGCCGATAACTGTTCTCCCCGACTGGGTCAGATGGTTCAGCAGGTGTCCTGGCCCAAAACCGATTTCTAATACCGGCTCCTGCTTGATCCGGGGTACGACGCTCAGAACCCAGGATTTCCATAACCCCACTGACACCACCGCCGCAACCAGATCATAAGTCCAGGCCAGGCGCGTATAAAGCAGGCGAAAAAAATGAGTGAGGAACCAGCGCAAGAAACGATTAATCGCTCCGATTTCCATCAGGCGGGGAGCAATATGGGAATCTGGGCAGGCAGGATACCGTAATCAAAATCGGTGACTGCCCGCGCGAACACTTCTCCATCCGCATGGACGGGAGAAGGTTGATTAAGATGAATTTTGATCCGGGTGGTATGCACCTCGAAAGCACGTGGGTCTTCGGCGACGTTGCCTTCTCCGGAGTGCATAGCTTTGGGCAACAATTGAAGTAATTGCCTCCGGTTGGGAGCCGCCCCGATCAAAAATGTCAATTTGCCATCGAAGGCGCTGGCGTGTGGCGTAAGAAAGAACAGGCCACCGGTGCGTGGGGAATTGCCCACGGATATCAGCGTGCCTGGACCGCGATATTCGCCCTCGTCCCAGGTCACCTCCATCTCCCAGCGCGGATTGCGATAGATACCGATCAGGGTTGCCAGCAGATAACGCAGGATTCCCTGGACGCGATGAATTTCCATCTGGATGGTGGTGATATACGGCTCCAGGCCAACCCCTGAGTTGTTCACGAAATACCGATCGTTTACCCTGCAAACATCCATCAGGCGTGTATGTGAGCCAGCCGCTACCTGAGCAGTAAGAACCAGATCCTTGGGAATTCCCAGGTTATCCGCCAGATCATTGGCGGTCCCCATGGGCAATACACCCAGATGCGGCATCCTGGCGCTATCCTTTGTCCCCGCCAGCATACCGTTAACTACTTCGTTGATGGTGCTATCTCCCCCTGCAGCAATAATTCTGGTATATCCGTCCAGGGTTGCCTGTCTGGCGATCTCAATCCCATGTCCGGGGTAATCGGTCTGCACCATTTCGTAATCGATAGCTGCCTGTCTCAGGCTGGCTTCCGCTTCGGGGCGTCTGGCGAGCGCTCTCCAGCGATTGGCATATGGGTTGAGAATAACCAGGGTTTTCAAGGCATAGGTTCTCGAGCTGCGTGTTATTCAGATGGGATTTTCGAATTTTCTTGTTGGCTATCTGCATGAATCGCCAGTTGACCGCAACCGGCCTGGATATCAATACCGCGGCGAATCCGGATGGTACAGGGAACACCTGCTTGAATAAGTGTATCCCGAAATGCAATAGCCCGCTCCCGTGTAGTTGCCACGCCAGCATATCCCTGGGTCGGGTTGAGAGGAATCACATTCACATGGCAGAGCAACCCGGTCAGCCAGCGGGCCAGCTGCCTGGCATGTTCAGGCGTATCGTTCACTTCATGAATCAATGCCCATTCAAATGTGATGCGCCGGTTGGTTTGCCGGATATAATCCTTGCAGGCATCCAATAATTCGCCAAGCGGGTATTTACGATTGACCGGCAACATGGACTGCCGTAATTCATCATTTGCGGCATGTAAGGATACCGCCAGATTGACCTGGCGATTTTCAGCGGCAAAACGTCGGATCATGGGCACCAGCCCGACGGTTGAGATCGTGAATCGGCGCTGACCGAAATTATAGCCACGCGGATCATTGAGGCGATCGATTGCCGCCATGGTATTGTCGTAATTGTGGAAGGGTTCGCCCATGCCCATTACCACCACATTGGTTACTTTTTCGCCAATGTGTGCCAGCTGGCGGGCATAGTACAACACCTGCTCGACAATTTCTCCACTGGTAAGGTGGCGTCGAAAACCCATCTGTCCGGTCGCGCAAAATACGCAACCCATTGCGCAGCCTGCCTGGGTGGAAATACACAACGTCCGCCTGCGTTGATAGCGCATCAGCACTGCCTCGACAGCCTGACCATCCGGCAGATAAAACAGGGTTTTGGTAGTTTCCCCATCCTGTGAATGAAGCACTGTGCCGGTTTTCAGATGAGAAAAGTGGAGCGTGTCTTCCAGACGTTGGCGTAGTTTCAGGGGGAGGTGGGTAAATTCGGCAGGGGACTGCCAGAAATGGTGGTAAAGCCCTTCCCAAATTTGCCTGGTGCGATATGCCGGCTCTCCCCAGGAGGTTAATCGCTGGGAAAGCTCGTCATATTCCAGGTCATAAATCAATGGTTTGGCGGACATTTATTCTACTCAAATACGTTAAAAAGCAGGGTTGCCAAATCTGCACCAATCCAGTCGATGGGCGGCTTCCAGGCATCTGCCTGCTCACGCGTGGTTACACCGGATAGAACCAGAGCTGTTTTCATACCCAGTTTCTGGCCACAGGCGATATCTGTCTCCAACCGGTCGCCAACTACCATTACCTGCCCCGCGGATAAGCCCATGCGTTTCAGGCATACTTCAAAGATCCGTGTCTCGGGTTTGCCAACATAAATAGGCGAGACTTCACTGGCTGCTTCAACGGCAGCCACAATCGCTCCAGCGCCGGGGAATAATCCTTCCGGAGCAGGGTAAGTGCGATCCGGATTTGTGGCAACGAACTTAGCGCCCTGGCGGATATATAATGCAGCGCGTTTGATTTTTTCATAGTCGATGTGTCGATCGAGGCCGACCACAACTGCCAGCGGTTGATGATTTTCGGTATGTATAAAGCCGGCCGCTGCCAGGATCTCCAGCATTCCACCTTCACCGACTGCGTACACCGGGCCACCCTCAGGAAATTGACCCTGGAGATATTCGGCGGCAACCACCGACGAACTGATCACCTGGTGCTTACTGATGTTCCCGCCCAGGTTGTTAACCTTGTTCACGAAAGTTTCGACCGTGCTGGTGGAATTATTGCTGGCGAGGACGACTTGCAGACCGAGTTCCTGGATGCGGGTAAAGTTCGCCGCCAGGTCACCGATAGCCTGCGAGCCGCGCCATAAGACGCCATCCATATCCAGGATTAAGCCCTTTATCTGATTTGAGTTGAAAATCGCCATTTTTCCTTATTCCCTGGTCTACTATCATACCAAAAACCGGGGTCGGGTGTTAGCACCCGACCCCGGCTTATTGATTTCCAGTTTGGTTTACTTCACCGCTTCCGCAGGTTCCTCAACCTTGGGCGATTTTCCAGTGGGTGGAGACAGCACCTGATCGATCATGCCATATTCCACAGCCTGTTTGGCGCTCATGTAAAAATCACGCTCGGTGTCGCGTTCGATCAATTCCGGCGTTTGCCCGGTATGGAAAGCCAGAATCTCATTCAGACGTGATTTCAATCGTAGGATCTCACGCGCCTGGATTTCAATATCCGAAGCCTGTCCCTGAGCGCCGCCGAGCGGCTGGTGCATATGAATGGTTGCATGCGGTAAAGCATACCGTCGGCCTTGCGTTCCTGCCGTGAGCAGCACAGTGCCGAATGATGCGGTTACACCGACTGCGACAGTGCTGATCGGGTTACTGATCATCTGCATCGTGTCGTAAATCGCCATCCCGGCATAAACCTGACCCCCCGGTGAATTGATGTACATCTGGATTTCGCTTTCCGGGTCTTCCTGGTTCAAATATAGCAGTTGGGCGACGATCAAATTGGCAACCTGATCATTAATCGGTGTCCCCAGAAAAATGATGCGGTTACGCAACAACAGCGAATAAATATCATAGGCACGCTCGCCTCGTCCGGTGGTTTCGATAACCATCGGGATCAGGGCAGTGGGATTTATCGTCTCGTTCACTACATACCTTCCTTTTACTCTGTTATAACCGAAAATACCTAATTGTTTGGTTGAGTTTCCGGTTCGCCAGCATTTTCATCAATGACATTTTTTACGTCAGTATCCGCGGCTGGTTCCGGTTTGTCTGCGTCTTCGTGTGTAGCCTGAACCAACTGGAGATCTTCGGATTCAGCCTCCAGTTCTTCGCCTGTTTTTTCTTCTTCCGGTGGGACAGACTTATTTTCACTGGCAATAGCCCGGGTATATTCGACTGTCTTCCGAACCAACAAATCTGCCATGATATTGCTGACCAGGTTTTGCAATGAATCCCGGGAGGTAATTTTTTTCATCTCTTCTTCAGGTAAGGATTGGCTCAGCGAGGCAAGAGTGTTGATCGTCTCCTGCTGCACTTCCTGCTCCGGAACCTCGATGCTCGCTGCCCGGGCGATTTCAAATAACACCAGCGACCGGCGCAAGCGTTTCTCGGCGTCTTCTTTCAATTCATCCCGTAAAGTTTGCTCATCCTTTTTATTGAGCTTCAGATACAACTCAAGGTTCAACCCCTGGTGCTCCAGGCGGTGTTCCAGGTCGTGCAGCATATCATCCACTTCACGATCGACCATTTGAGGGGGATACTTGATTTCTGAAGCGGCGACGATCGTTTCAATCACCTGGTCGTCGTAATCCCGGTGATACTCGATCAGTTTATTTTCGGCTAACTCTTTCCGGATTTCTGCGCGCAATTCGTCCAGCGTGTCTTTGTCGCTTACTTCGAGGGTAAATTCATCGTTCAACTCGGGCAGGATTCGTTCAGAAACCTGCTCAACTTTGACCATAAATTTCGCCTCGGTGCCGCGCAGTATTTCGTAGGGAGATTCGTCTGAGAATGTATGTTCCAGAGTAATTTCGTCACCGGCTTTCAGGCCGATCAATTGGCGGGAGAAACCGGGAAACGGCCATTCTTCGGATGATGGCTCGAGGTCCTTCTCGATGATAACCGGTAAGGAGCGTTCGTTGATCAGAGAGGTTTCCTGTCCTTCCTCCGGGTTCAGCCTTTCACCGCTCAGGAGGATGCGCAACAGGTCGCCTTGCTGGGCGGATCGCTCGACCGGAGAGATGACCGCGTGTTGCTCACGCAGTTGGGTTAGCGTTTCCTCGACCTCATTTTCGGTGATTTCACCCGGTTCGTAAGGCAGACGCACACCTTCGTAATCACCCAGGTTCACTTCAGCCTCTAAAGGAACCAGAAACTCAAAGGTTGGCGGATCCATCGCGGGTATATTTTCCAACGACCCTGGACCGTAAGGTTTGATGTCTGCTTCATCCAAAGCTTTGGGATACAACTCCTGGGCGAGGATCTCCAGGGCATCTTCGATAATAGCCCCTTCCCCGACCTGGCGTTCAATCACGTTGTAAGGGGCTTTCCCAGGGCGAAATCCAGGGATCTTAATCCGTCGGGCAATTGCCCGCGCTGCCTTTTGTTTGGCTTCTGCCAATTCATCAGGCGTGGCTTCCACCTGAAGTTTTACCTGGTGATTTTCTAATACCTGCGTTTCGATCTTCAAAGCAATTCCCTCATCTAAATATTTCAACCATCTTGCTGATTCTGGCATTCACTCAATAAAAGGACAAGCTACTATTCGCCGTGGAGCGGGTCGATTATAACATGGCTTCAATCACCAAAAAACAACCAGGGAGCCATGCTCCCCGGTTCTGATAAAACTTTTATACTGCCTCAGGTGAGGAAGGAGGGACTCGAACCCTCACGCCTTGCGGCACGTGATCCTAAGTCACGCCTGTCTGCCAGTTCCAGCACTTCCCCACGTGGAAAATTATAAGCCAGTGCCGGGTGAGCGTCAATAAATGGTATATTATCAGCAACCCCGCATAAGGAGATGGGCTTGGGCCGAGTCATTCAAATCAACAATGTTGGAACTCAACGTAACCGGCTGACGAAATCGGTCGTTCTTGCAATACGAGAATTAATGGGGCAGACCAGCCCGGATGAAAAAACTCGTGATCTGGCAGCTTACCTGGTGCTCGCCTTGGAGGCGATCTGCGAAACTGTTGAAGTTTCGGTGGCAGCCTGGGAAAAGCGGGGGTACTGGATCAAAGCTGATCGCTTCAGAATGGACTGGTTATGGTGTGAAACTTATGCCGGTCAACTGCGCAAAGCGTTGGCAAATCAGGATTGGGCGGCAGTGGCACAGGTAAGCGTGCAGATTGCAGGGAAATTGAACCATATCAAAGTATCCACCAATCACCGCCTGGGACAGCCATGGGTGGGCGCCTGGAAACAATATAGCGAAACTGCTCGTTAATCTTGGCTTATCCAGTCAGAGTTACATGCCAAAACCACCGCCCCCCGGTGTGTGTATGCACAGGATGTCCCCAGTCTCTAAATCAAAAGTCCCTTTACCGGGAAGAAGTTCTTCTTTTCCCAAAAACCGGCGGATAAAATTAATCCCCTGTTCGCCTGGCTTACCGCCGGCCAATCCGTAGGGTCGAAAGCGTCGTCGTTCACTGAGGATTGTCACCGTGAGGGGTACCCGCGCCTCGATTTCGCGTTGTAGACCGTCTCCACCGCGATATTTTCCCTTGCCGCCACTGCCAGTACGGATAGCGTATTTGGTCACACGCAGCGGATAGCTGAATTCCAGCGCTTCGATGGGTGTGTTGAGCGTGTTGGTCATATGTGTGTGAACGGCATCCAAACCGTCCAGACCGGGGCGAGCACCCATCCCACCGGCGATCGTTTCGTAATAGGTAAAGGGTAGGTTTTGCAGATCTTGCCCTCCCAGGCTGACGTTATTCATCGTTCCCTGGCTGGCCGCCGGGATTCGCTCAGGCAAAATCTGCGCAAAGGCGCCCAGCAATACATCGACAATACGTTGTGAGGTTTCCACATTCCCGCCTGCAACCGGGGCAGGGTGGCTGGCGTTCACCACCGAGCCAGGCTGAGCCAGCACAGTTATCGGGCGCAATAAGCCAGCATTGGAGGGTACCTCCTGGTCGAACAGGCAACGGAAGACGTAATAAACAGCCGATAAGGTAATAGAAAACACGGCATTGATGCTGCCTGCTCGTTGTTGGTCGCTGCCGCTGAAATCGACAATAGCGGAATCTCCCTGAATGGATAGCTTAACGCAAATTCTGACCGGATCTTCGGTTACACCATCATCATCCAACACATCTTCAAATTGATAATTTCCATCTGGCAAACTGGCAATCAATTGCCTTGACAGGCGTTCCGTATAGTCATTCAGGGCTTGCATGGCCTCCAGAAGCGTGGAATTCCCCCGCTGAATGGCGATTTCCTGCAGCCGGTTGTGGCCGCGGTAATTAGCGGCGAATTGCGCCCAGATATCTCCCTGGCGTTCACCTGGGGTGCGCACATTTGCCAGGATCAGGTCGACAATCCCCTGATCAAATTCCCCCTGGCGGACCAGAAGTACAGGCGGGATCACCAGACCTTCCTGATAAATTTCCCTGGCGACAGGCATAGAGCCGGGTGTGATGCCTCCGATATCTGCATGATGGGCACGGTTGGCAACAAACCCCAACAATTCTCCCTGCGAGAATACCGGGCATACCAGGGTCAGGTCGGGCAGGTGCGTCCCCCCACGAAAGGGATCATTTAACAAGACCATATCACCCGGAGACATTTGCGGGAAGGACTCGATGGCTGCCTGAACGGAAAGCGGCATGGAACCCAGGTGCACGGGAATATGGGCGGCCTGAGCAATCAGCTCACCTTGCGGATCGAACACTGCACAGGAAAAATCGCGGCGCTCTTTGATGTTGGGGGAATAACTCGATTTTCGCAGAGCTACGCCCATTTCTTCTGCTACTGCATTGAACAGGTGCTTGAATATCTCCAGTTGAATGGCGTCCATCAGGGTTTCTCCAGGGAGATGACTATATTACCGTCGGTATCCACTGCAATATGGTCTTCGCCACCGATCAGAATGGTGGTGTCATCGCGTACCAAAAGCGCTGGCCCCAGGAATTCAGCGCCAGCCGGCAGGCGCTCCGCCCTGAAGACCGGAAGCGAAGGGGAATATGCAGTTATTTTTGCACTGGCAGAAAGTGACTTTAATTGGATTGATTTTTCGTATAGATATGCATCTTCCAGGTTTCCTTCCTGCCTGGCGCCTGCAAAATTCTGCCACTCTATGTGGTTCAGTCCGCTGGCACGCACCCGCAGGTTAACCAGCTCCAACGGAGCATCCAGGCGCTGGTAACCATAACGCCGGGCATGCAGGCGGTGGAATTCTTCCTGGTAATTCGGGGTGAGAGGGATAGTCAGCTCGTAGGATTGGCCAACATAACGCAAATCGAGCATCAACTCCAGGCGTTGATCGCTGGCGGAAAATCCAGCTTGCGCTAGAGCCTGCCTGGCCTGAAGAACCAATGGTTGAAATAGGGCATCCAGCTCTGCCGTGGGTGGAAGATTATGCAACATCACCGTGCGTGAAAAATCAAGGATGGTGTCTGCCACCAGCATTCCCACGGCAGAAAATACAGCCGCAGTTGGAGGAATAACCACCTGGGGGAATCCCAGCATATGCGCCAGCTCGACAGCGTGCAAGCCACCTGCGCCGCCGAACGACAACAAAGCCAGGGAGCGGGGATCGAACCCGCGTTCAACCGATATCAGACGAAGTGCTTTGGCCATGTGCATGTTTGCCACCTCGATGATCCCCAGGGCACAGTCGGTGAGCGATAACCCGGCTTGATCGGCCAACTGCTGAACAGCCTTCCGGGCGCGATCTGGGAATAGCTGCTTTTTTCCTCCCAGGAACATCTCTGGAATCAGGCGTCCCAGGACGAGATTGGCGTCGATAACGGTGGGGAGTGAGCCTGTTCCATAAGCGGCGGGGCCAGGATCGGCTCCCGCGCTATGCGGACCCACAGTCAGGGCGCCGCCTGGATCCAGGCTGGCAATCGAACCTCCTCCAGCGCCAATAGTATGAATGTCCAGTACTGGAATCGCAAGGGGAAGTTCGCCAACCCAAACCTCGCGTGAAATTTCCGGTTCGCCGCGTACAAGCGAAACATCGGTCGAAGTGCCCCCCATATCGAATGTGACCAGCCCCTCGATGATGTTCCCAGCCTGGCGAGCCATGGAGTTTTGTAGACTGATCGCGGCAGCAACTCCACCTGCCGGCCCGGACAGGATGCAGCGCAGACCATTCCGGCTGGCTTCGTTTATGTGCAAACTTCCACCGTTGGACTGCATGATCCGGATGGGTGTTTGAGGATATGCGTTTTGCAAAGAATGTAAATATCGTCCGAGTGTGGGGGAGACATAGGCATTGATGACCGTGGCGCTGGTACGTTCATATTCGCGGAACTCGGGCAATACTTCGACGGAGGCTGAAACGAAAAACCCGGACTGGCGTAAAAAGTCTGCGATGGTGGTTTCATGCTCCGGATGCAGAAATGAAAATAGCAGGCAAACTGCGACGGATTCAACTTCTTGTTCTTGTAAGTATTCCGAGATTTGCCGCCCATCGAAATCCAGGGGGATCAAAACTTGCCTTTCTGCTGAAACCCGCTCACTGACTTCCAGGCGTAACTCTGCAGGGACGAGTGCAGGTGGACGAGTTTGGAACAGGTTGTAGAGTTCCCCCCGATTTTGTCGACCGATTACCAGCAAATCCTTAAATCCATAGGTGGTAACCAGGGCGGTGCGGGCGCCTTTGCGCTCCAATAAAGCATTGGTCGCCACAGTCGAGCCGTGGATGATTTCGTATAGACGTGCATAACCTCCTGTTTCTTTGAGAATTTCACTCAAGCCTTGTATTACAGCTTCTTCCGGAGCAGAAGGTGTGGACTGTATTTTGAAAGTACGCAAAGTTTTGTGAGTTTGGTCATACACCACAAAATCGGTGAACGTTCCACCGATATCGACGCCGACGCTGAGCAAGGTGTCTGGGGAAGGGGAGGTATGCATGAATTTCCGCCTGGTGATAGAGAAAATTAGTCTGAATAGAAATTATTACCGGCAGGTAAGGCTATAATCAGTTGCAGGGACAGGCTTCCGGCAGGCGGTTCGGACCTGCCCAAAATTCAGCTCATACATTGTATCGCACACCCGATGGATGGAAACATGGACAGCGAAAACCCAGGCCAACCTTTTGATGGATATCTTTCTCCTTTTTCGTGGC
>JAGUYX010000255.1 GCA_020061145.1 Anaerolineales bacterium
CTAGCCAAACCGCCCTTCCACGTAATCCTCGGTGCGTTTATCCTGTGGTTTAACAAACAGCACTTCTCCAGGAGAAACTTCAATCAATTCACCTTGCAGGAAAAATGCCGCCCGATCAGCCGTGCGTGCGGCCTGCTGGACAGAATGAGGCACCAGCACGATCGTGTATTGCTTTTTCAGCTCCTGCAAGGATTCCTCCACCTTACCAGTGGAAATCGGGTCCAGGCCTGACGTAGGCTCATCCAGCAGGATCACTTCCGGTTCCAGGGCCAGGCTGCGCGCCAGGCATAAACGCTGCTGCTGACCCCCCGAGAGCGCTACAGCCGGGTCGTTCAGCCGGTCTTTTACCTCATCCCACAGCGCAGCTTTATGCAGGCTTGATTCAACCGCCTGCTCCAGTTTAACCGGGTCATGCTCTCCTGCCAGCTTCAAGCCGTAGGTCAGATTTTCCCGAATGCTCATCGGCAATACAATTGGGCGGGCGAATACCATGGTTACCCGGCGTCGCAGGGCGATCACATCGAGCTTCGGGTCCAGGATGTCTGTCCAGGTGTCGTCCGGGTTGCTCATCTGCACGCGGCCCGACACGTGAACCACGTCGGCCAGATCGTTCAGTCGGTTAAGCACACGCAGCAGGGTTGATTTCCCGCCGCCCGCCGGCCCGAAAAGCACCGTGATGGCATTGGCATGGATTTCCAGATTGATATTTTTCAGTGATTCAGTGCCGTCGGAATATTTGAGCGACAGGTTTTCGATGACGAATTTGTTTTTTTGCATGTAAATATTATTTCCTGATCCCGAAATGCCCCGCAGCGCCTAACTTTACCATTGACGCCTTGCCCGGGCACGCGAGCGAATGATCGTCGCCAGCAGGTTCAGGCCGAGCACCAGGATCAGTAAAACTAACGCGGTGCCATATTGAATCCCAACCGGCATACCGGGCACCTGGGTAGAGATGACGTACAGATGATAGGGTAAAGCCATGGTGGCATCCAGCGGCGAACCGGGCAGGGTAGGCAGGTAGAATGCCGCTCCGGTGAACAGAATCGGGGCAGTTTCACCGGCGGCGCGCTCCAAACCCAGGATCACACCGGTGAGAATACCCGGCAGGGATTGCGGCAGCACGATGCGCTGAACGGTCTGCCATTTGGTGGCGCCCAAAGAGATGCTCACCACCCGAAATTCCTGCGGCACCGAGCGCAAGGCTTCTTCGGTGGTGCTGATCACAACCGGCAAAGTCATAATCGCCAGGGTTAACGAGGCGGACAAAATGCTGGTACCCAGGCTGAAGAACAACACAAATATTCCCAATCCGAACAGACCATAAACAATCGAGGGAATACCTGCCAGGTTGATAATGGCGATCCGGATGACGCGTGTGGCGTTATTATCCGGAGCATATTCTGCCAGGTAAATGGCAGCCGCAATGCCGACCGGCACGGCAAACAGGGTAGTGAAGAAGGTCAGGTAGACCGTACCCAGAATGGCAGGCCAGATACCTCCGGAACGCATTCCATTACTGGGAAAGGCGAATAAAAATTCAAATGAGAGAGTCTGGAAACCCTGAAGAAAGATGTAAGCCACCACAAACAAAATTGGCAAAACCGTCAGCACTGCGATCAGGGTCAGAAATGCAAATCCCAGGCGTTGAACGCCATTACGGCGTGATGAACCGGTAACCAGGCGTTTGGTGGTCAGGCTTTGCTGTGTGGCCATATCAAATCCAGGCGCCTCAGGAAAGGATCCGTTCGGCGCGTTTGCGCTGGCGGAACACCACGGCAGAAGCCGTAATATTCACGACCAGGGAAATGAGGAACAGAACGATGCCCACAAAAAAGAGCACATGATAGTGGGTGCTTCCGGTGGCAACTTCGCCCATTTCAGCGGCGATGGTGGCTGTCATGGTGCGCAACGGGGCAAAGAGCGCCAGAGGACTACCGGGTACAACCGGCGCATTTCCGGTAACCATCATCACCGCCATCGTCTCCCCGATCGCCCTGCCCAGGCCCAGCATCACCGCGGTGATCACCCCGGAACGCGCGGCTGGCAGGGTCACCCGCCAGATGGTTTGCCATTGCGTTGCGCCCAATGCCAGGGCTGCATCCCGGTAAGAACGCGGCACGGCATCCAGCGCATCTTCTGCGACCGATACAATAGTGGGGATGGACAGGAAGCCCAACAAGAGCGCCCCGGTGAAACCGGTCAGGCCGGTTGGCAGATCCAGCAATACCCGCAAACGGGGAACGAAAACCAGAATGCCGATAAATCCCAGCACTACGGATGGCACCCCGGCCATAATCTCCACAAAAGGCTTTAATACTTCTCGCGCCCAGCGCGGAGCGACTTCGGCGATATAAATTGCAGTGCCCAGGCCAAACGGCACCGCCACCAGTATCGCTCCCAGCGTGACGAGCAATGACCCGCCCAGCAATGGCAGCAGCCCGAAATAATCTTCGATCGGGTACCAGCGCCGGCCGAACAGGTTTTCCAGGGAAACTTCGCCCAGCGTGGGCAAACCCTCGATCATCAAGAACAGGAAAATCACCAGCACAAACAGGATCGCCGAATAACCGGAGACTTTAATGATGCTGGTAATCAGTACTTCAAGCCACTCGCGCCAGGAAACCTTCATCTACGGTGAGTTTCTACCCATTCAGGGACTCAGGATCGGGACAAATCCAAGTTCTTTGACGATTGCCTGCCCTTCATCGGACATAATCCAATCCAGGTAAGCCTGTTCAAGCTCGTCAGGCTGACCGGCAGTATACATATACAGATCGCGGGCGATCGGGTAGGTCAGGTTATTGACCGTCTCAATCGAGGGGTAATAATAGGGTTCGCCAGGCGCTGCCGCCACTGCCACCACCTTAACTTCATGCGTCACGTACCCCAGACCATCATAACCAATCGCGTTTGGATTATCGCGCACCTCCGCCGTAATACCTTCGGATGATGGCAACAATAATGTATCGGGTGAAAACAGGGTTTTATTATCCTTTTCCCCCAACCGCAGCACCTCTTCCAGGAAATAAACATGCGTTCCGGAGTTGGTCTCGCGAGAAAGGGTGACAATGGGGCGATCTTCGCCGCCAACCTCCAACCAGTTGTTGATCTCGCCACTATAAATATCGGAGATTTGTTGCATTGTAAGCCGGTCTACCGGGTTGTTGGGGTTGACGATGATGGCGATCGCATCCCGCGCAGCCACAAATTCAACCGGTTCCTGCCCGCGCGCCGCCACCGCTTCGATTTCTTCAGATTTGATCGAACGTGACGCATTGGCGATATCCACTGTGCCATTTGCCAGGGCAGTGATTCCCGTTCCCGAGCCGCCTCCGGTGACCGATATACGCAATCCGGGATTCAGGCTCTGGTATTTTTCTGCCCACTGCAGCGCCAGATTGACCATGGTATCGGAGCCTTTATTTTCCAATGTGCGGATGTCTGAGGGGAGTTCTTCGCCTGCGGCGGATTGAGGAGCGCAAGCAGTCAGCAGCAGCAATAATATGACAAGCACCATAAAGACTGGAATGCGCATGCTTGAATTATAGTTTTTTCCAGCCGGTTCAACAAGGTTTAGCGCCGATTGGTTCAAACCGGGGGGGTTATCAATCCAGCTCGCCGGGTTTCGCCTGCGGGAATGCCAGAGATCGGTTAAAATTTATTTATGCTCAATGAAACGCCCATCATCGAGACCCGAGATGTAGACTTTTTTTACGGCAGCTTCAAAGCTCTGGCAAACATCAACATGGATATCCTGCCCCAGCGGGTCACCGCGTTGATCGGGCCTTCGGGCTGCGGGAAATCCACCTTTTTACGCTGCCTGAATCGCATGAATGACACGATCGCCCGCACCCGGATCGAGGGTCAGATTTTACTGGACGGGCAGGATATTTACGCCCCGGACGTGGACCTGACTGCCCTGCGCCAACGGGTGGGCATGGTTTTTCAGAAACCCAACCCTTTCCCGCAATCGGTTTATGACAATATCGCTTTTGGTCCCCGGATCCTCAACCTGGTTTCAAACCGTTATGAATTGGATCAGATCGTTGAACGCAGCCTGCGCCAGGCGGCATTATGGGATGAGGTTAACGATCAACTTGACAAGGAGGCGTTAGGGCTTTCCCTGGGCCAGCAGCAACGCCTGTGTATTGCCCGTGTGCTGGCCGTTCAACCGGATGTGATCTTGATGGACGAACCTACCTCCGCCCTCGACCCGATTGCCATCGAACAGATCGAAAGCCTGATTTACGAACTCAAGCAACAATACACGATCGTCATCGTCACCCATAACATGCAACAGGCGGCACGCGTCTCAGACTTTACGGGTTTTTTCTGGCTGGGCAAGCTGATCGAGTTTTCCCCCACGGCGGATCTTTTCACCACCCCCAAGGAAGAGTTAACTGAGACATATATTACCGGACGAGCCGGATAGGTGGGCCCGGCAGGATTCGAACCTGCGACCAAACGGTTATGAGCCGTCCGCTCTAACCACTGAGCTACGGGCCCGGTGCCTGTGGGGAGGATTTTAACCGAAGCAGGGTGAAAGTGCAAGAAAAGGGGGAAAGACACGATTAGGAAGCTGTATTTTCCTGGCAGGTCTTCAAAATATGCTCTAAAACTTCGTTTAGATGGTTCTCGACTTCAGAATTAAAGAAGCGGAGTACTTTGAGACCCATTCCTACCAGGAACTGGTCACGCGCCTGATCATATTCGGTATTGTCCAGGTGTTGACTGCCATCTAATTCGATCACCAATCCGGCTTTGTGGCAATAAAAATCCACGATGTAATTTCCGATCACCTGTTGACAGCGAAAGTGAAATTCCTCCAGCCTGCCCGCGCGAAGACGATGCCAAAGTTTTTGTTCTGCGGGCGTTTTGTTCCGGCGCAATTCGATGGCTCGCCTGTGTATTTCGGGATGTACGCGCTGGTTGGTGATAATGTGTTTTACAGGCATGGATTTGGGATGAGTATCTATGACCCACCCCTGCCCCTCCCTGAAGGAAGGGGTTTTAAAGTCCCTTTCCTTCAGGGAAGGGATTTAGGGATGGGTTTTATCTATGTTCGATAATATTTTATCCAAAGATGATATTCTCGCCAGAGGATACGGGAATTTGCCCGTGGATGCAAAAAGCCTCCTCAAATATGGGAGGCTTTAGAGCGGGAGACGGGATTCGAACCCGCGAATGTCAGCTTGGAAGGCTGATGCCTTACCACTTGGCGACTCCCGCGTGGGGGGATTAGCTGCCAATATTCTACTAGAGGTTGACGCGCTGAGCAAGGTAAACGGGGTTCCCGCGGCCTGATTGAGAAACCTGAACCTTGCAGGTTGCTCAGCTTTTGGGGAAAGCGCCTTGCATGACCTCGATCAAACGGTCGTGGATGGCATCCACGTATGGCTCCACCACCTGGCGGGATGGGTCGGCGTCGTACCAGGCCATTATTTCCTGCGCGCCTTGCCAGAAGGGAATCACCGGTTGGAATTGGGGAACCAGCCGGCGGATCTTGCTGTTATCGAAGATCATGCTATGCGCCTTA
>JAGUYX010000167.1 GCA_020061145.1 Anaerolineales bacterium
CTTCGCCAAACGCGAGATCGAAATCCTCACCGGGCATAAAGTGGAAGGCGTGGAAAGTGTGAAAAATGGGGTGCGGGTGAAGGTCGCCGGGCCGGAGGGAAGCAAAACCCTGGAAGCCGAGCAGGCCCTGGTGGCGATCGGGTTTAAGCCCAATAGCAGCGGGTTGGGGTTGGAAGAGGCGGGGGTTAAGCTCTCGGAGCGCGGGTTTGTGGAAATCGATGACCGTATGGCGACCAACGTCCCCGGCATCTGGGCGATCGGAGATGTCACCGGTAAATTGATGCTGGCGCATGTCGCCTCGGCGATGGGCATCATCTGCGCCGAGAATATCGCCGGGGTTGAGACGTACACCCTGAACTACGAAATGATGCCGCGTGCAGTCTACAGCAACCCCCAGGTGGCCTCGTTTGGGATGAGCGAAAAAGTCGCCCGGGAGCGCGGCTACGCAGTTAAAATCGGGCGTTTCCCCTTCCAGGCCAACGGGAAAGCGCTGGGGTTAGGAGATTACGCCGGTTATGTCAAGCTGGTGACCGATGAAAAATACGGGGAAATCCTGGGCGCGCAAATGATCGGCCCGGAAGTGACTGAATTACTGCCGGAATTGACCTTAGGGCAAATGATGGAAATGACGGCGCGGGAGATCGCCCGTAACGTGCACGCCCACCCGACGATCAGCGAGGCTTTAATGGAAGCTGCGCATGACGCCGAAGGGCACGCCATTAATATGTAGAATATTCAGGCAGGTGGTTTTTTGCGGAAAACCCGCCCTTTCCAAATAAGAGGGTTTTTGGTGTTCGGGGGCTGTTTCACTACCCCCGAACACCCAATTCCTCCCACGTTCAGGGCGGGTGTGTTGTTTAATCGAATCACCAGATGACGGGGAAAACCGTGAACGATCAATCATCCCCGATATTCAGGCGATGAATGTAGTTGGCGGCACGCTCGCGTTCAGCCAGGACGGCTTTGTAAAGATCGTACACGTTATTCAACGCGCCGCGAACCCCCAGCTTTTCGCACATCTCATCGATCGCCGCTTTTAATTCCGCCAGACTGACCTCGTGTAATGTTCGTACGTTCTGGTCCATCACAAACCTCCAGACAATAAAACTTCAACCGCTGTCGCTCGATATGCTTGATAACCCCATTTTGGAGAAAAAGTGTCGCTTTTAACCGGTTAGTTACCAATTTTTTAATGAATTGTTGGATTTGGGCAACCAGGCAATCGGCGGTAAGTCTTTTGAATAAAAAAAGCGATTAACCGCCGGTTGCTGAATGTAATTCGCCGATCAGTAGTTTTCCTGGTGGATTAATACTTTCAGCGAATTACAACATGCGGGTGAGGTTAGCTTATATTTATAAAACCCACCATTGTAAATTTTCTGATGTCCAGTATAATGAACGGATATCCAGCATTCTGGACGCAAAGCCATGCCAAACCCCGCTGTTGAACGCACCCTGCTTATCCTGGAAGCAGTCATGAAAAACCCGCAAGGGATTTACCCCCAGCAACTTCAAAAATCCCTGGGGATTTCCCGCAGCACGCTGTATGGCATATTGCGCAGCCTGAAGGAGTTGGGGTATCTCGAGCAAACCGGTGGGCGTGGCCCCTATCGCAGCGGCCCGCGCCTGGTCGCCTGGGAACGGCGCGCTCCTCTGCGCCCCCTGAACCTGATGAGCGCCTTTTACTCCGAAGCAGCCGCCCTGCAACTGGATGAAACCCTGGCTTTGTTGCTGCCGGTGGCGGATGGCTTGCTGGTGCTGGCGCAGGTGGAAGCGCCGGCGCTCATCCGCTCTGCCTACCAAACCGGGCAGGTATATGCGGACCAGCGCACCGCAGCCGGAGATTTGTTCACACACCCCCTGCCCGAAAATATCCGCCTGCAGGGTTATGCGCAACAGGACACTCCAGAACTGAGCGAGCTGGCGCTGCCGGTCTGTGCGGATGGTTATGTGCCGGAGGCGGCTCTGCTGGTCAGCGCGCCGGCGTTCCGTAAAAAACCCGCCGATTTGCTGAAACAATTGCCCGCCTTGCGTGAAGCTGCAGCGCGATTGTCCTACCGCCTGGGCGCCCAGGTGTACGCCCCTTACCAGGCGGAGATTCCCCCGACCATCGAGCCGGCGCAGATCATGGAACAGGACGAAATCTCCAGCTTCCTGAAAGGCCCCTGGGCGGCCCGGCTGGCCTGCCTGCGACCGGATGGCACGCCGCACGTGGTGCCTGTCTGGCATGAATGGAATGGCGTGAGCTTTCACGTGGTCGCCTGGCAGGGGTCCCGCTGGGGAGAATATCTGCAGGCTGATCCGCATCTCTCGCTCTCGGTCGATGAACCCTGGCCTCCCCTGCGCAGGGTCAGCGTGCAGGGGCAGGCGCAATTGCTCAACCCGGTCGAAAGCCAGGCGCTCCTGCCGGCCCTGCTGGAACGCCTCAGCCGCCGATACCTGGGACAGGCGGTGCTTCCCGGGCTGGAACAACGCCCGGGAAGCCTGTTCCGCATTCTGCCGGAGAAAATCCGCGGCTGGCGGGGGTTACACCCGGCTCAGGCAGGCGCCCGATGAACATACAGCTCCATCAGGTTTCCTACAGCTACCCCGGGCGAGGCCAGAAAAGTTTCCAGGCTTTGCGTCCCATCCAGCTTTCCATTCGCGCGGGCGAATTTGTGGCGCTGATTGGTCCCAGCGGGTGCGGAAAATCCACGCTGCTGAGGCTGGTCGCCGGATTGCTTCAGGTCAGGGAGGGAAAGCTGCTCCTGGATGGCGCCGCGCCTTTGCACGCGCTGGCGCGGAAAAAAATTGGCTGGATGGCGCAAAGCCCGGCGTTGATGCCCTGGCGCACGGTGATCGACAATATCATCCTGGCCCAAAAGATCAATCCGCAGCCAGACGGGCAGCGCCTCTCCGCCGAGGAGCTGCTGGAGATGGTCGGACTGGAAAAGTTCCGGCTCGCCTACCCCCACACGCTCTCCGGTGGGATGCAACATCGCGTGGCGCTGGCGCGTACCCTGGCGCTGGGCGCCCCATTGTGGCTGATGGATGAGCCTTTCGCCAGTCTGGATGAGCTGACCCGGGAAAACCTTTCCGCCGAAGTGCTGCAATTGTGGGCGCGCTTTACGCCCACCGTTTTGTGGATCACCCACAGCATCTACGAAGCGGTGCAACTCGCCGACCGGGTGCTGGTGATGTCGCCCTCGCCGGGAGAGATCGTGGCAGATGTGCGTCTGGAACTGCCGCGGCCCCGCCTGGAGAATACCCGGGGATATCTCGCCCAGGTAACCCGTTTACGCCGCTACCTGAGATCGAATCCAGGCGAACGAGGTATTCAATAACCATGCAAAAAACCCGTCTGGAAAGTCTGCCCGTGAGCCGGGTCAGGGACACATCCGAAGTGATCGCCGGCCGCCCCGGCGCCCCCTCCGGGCTGGTTGTGGCGCTTGGCCTGGTGTTGGCGGTGTTCCTGGTCTGGGAACTTCTGACTCGCCTGCTGGCTGTTCCGGTGTACATCCTGCCGGCGCCCAGCCGCATCCTGCAGACCCTGGCGCAGAACGGGCAGGTGTACCTGGAAGCCAGCCTGCTTACCCTGGGAGAAGCCGCCCTCGGCCTGGTGTTGGGCGCCACAGCAGGTACCGGGATCGCGCTTTTACTGGGTCTCTGGCCGCGCCTGGAACAAGGGGTGATGACTCTGGCGATCCTGATTAAGTCCACCCCCCTGGTGGCGGTCGCCCCCTTGCTCACCATCTGGCTCGGTTTTGGCGTTTTGCCCAAGATCATCATCACCGGACTGCTCACCTTTTTCCCGGTGCTGGTCAATATGCTCAGCGGATTAAACACCGCCGACCCGGCGCGCCTGGACACGTTGCGCTCCTGGCACGCCAGCCGGTGGGAGTTGTTGCGTTTCGTGCGCCTGCCTGAATCGCTGCCCTACTTTTTTGCCGCCTTGAAGGTCAGCGGGCCGCTGGCCCTGATTGGAGCAGTCGTCGCCGAATGGACCGGCGCCTCCGGCGGGCTGGGCAGGTTGATGTGGCTGGCCTATACCAACCTCAATTTGCCGTATTTATTCTCAGCGGTATTCATTCTCTCCACCGCCGGGATCCTGATTTATAGCGGCATTCAATGGGTCGAACGAAAACTGGTTTTTTGGGAAGGTTGAACCCTGGACATGCGAAAATTTCTGCTTTTCTTCTGGTTTGGTTTCTGGATCAGCGCCTGCAGTACTCAGCCCTCGCTCCCAACCTCTATTCCCACGCCGGACGAATTGACTTTTATGGCGGGGTATAAACCGCAGGCCAATTTACCCTTTGTCGGGGTGTACGTGGCTCAGGAAAAGGGGTTTTTCGCCGCGGAAAACCTGGAGGTGGACATCCAGCATTCCCCCGGGCGCGGCGAGCACCTGCAACTGGTCACCTCCGGCGAGGTGCACATCACCACCCAGGATGCGGCGGTCCTGCTGCAACGCCGTGCCGACCCCGGCCTGCCGCTGGTTTCCATTGCGCTGATCGGCCAGCGCGGGCAGCAGGCGTTTGCCGCCCTGGCAGAGAGCGGCTTAAAAACCCCGCTGGACTGGACCGGGCACGTGGTGGGTTATAAGGGCACCCCGCCGCCCGATTTGTTCGCAATCCTGGCGGCTGTCCAGGCGAACCCGGAGCAGGTGCAACTGGTGAATGTAGGATTCGACCCGCGGGTGCTGACCACCGGTCAGGTAGATGTGTACCCGGTCTATAAATCCAACGAACCCTATCTCTTGCAGAGTTGGGGATACGAGGTGATTTTATGGGAGGCCGCCGATTATGGCGTACCGGCCCTCGGATTAACCTATGTAACCAGTGAAGATACCCTGCAAAATCAGCCGCAATTGCTGGCGCGGTTTCTCCGGGCTGCGTTGAAAGGCATCGATTACGCCCGGGAGCATCCGGACGAAGCCGTCGAGGCAGTAATGAAATACACCGGGCCGGAGACAGACCCGGAACACATGCGTTTTATGCTGCTGGCTGAGCTGGAAGACGCAGCCAGCCCGGTGACCGCCGCAAACGGGATCGGCTGGCAAACGCTGGAACAATGGCAGTCCCTGGCAACCATGCTCGAAACGTATGACGCCATGCCCGTCAACGATCCCTCGCAGGCGTTCAGCAATGAAATTCTAGAACTCGCCCGAGAGGGGGAAAATTAACTACCGGCGGGGAGTATCTGCCGGTAAAAATCCACAGCCGCCTGCATGACCCGGGAATATTCGGCGCGTTCACGCACCAGGTTCAAATTTTGCCGGCGGGCACGCTGGCGTAAGGTCTCGTCGCCCGCCGCCTGGAGGATCGCCCGGGCGAGCGCCTGGGGATCGCCCGGGTCCACCAGCAGGCCATTTTCACCGGGGGTGATCCACTCGCGCAAGGTCTCGATATCCCCCGCAACAGGAAAACAACCGCAGGCCATCGCCTCCAGGAGGGTATTGGGCGTGCCGTCGTGGGTGGTGATCGACAGGGCAATCTGGGCGCGGCGAAAAACGTCCGCCATGGCATCCCGTTCGAGCCGGGGCAATAAGGTTATCGCTCCGGAGGCGTTCGTCTGCCTCATCCAGCGTAAAGCTTCGGCTTCGCCTGCCATGGCGGGGCAAAGAAAACGTGTTTCCGGACGTTCCGCCAATACCAGCGGCACCGCCCGGAAAAATGTATCCGTACGGGCGTAAGCGCGCAACCCGCGCGGGTTAATGACCGTCAGCGGTTGAGTCTGTTGTGTCTCCCAGGAATCCGGGAAAAAGAGATCGAGCTGGATCCCGCCTGAACCCGGCAACACCACCGCCGGTTTGTTCACTGCAAATCCCCAGTCACGCGCCAGGCGTAAATCGCGCTGGCAGTCGGTATGTAAAGCATCTGCCCGCTGGAGCGTGCGGAGGGTCAGCCGTTTGAGAGCCGGACTGCTCTGGGCATGCAGGGTAAAGTCATTTCCCCATACCGAAACCAGAAGGGGAATATCCACAGGGGTTGCCAGCGCGGCGAGCATCCCTTCGTAGGGGATGCGCATGGCGTGCACCAATTCGGGCTGGATCTCTCCCAGCAACCGGCGCAGTCCGGGTTCGGCGGCCTGCAGGCTGCGCGGCGTCAGCCAGTGTTTGAGCCGGGTGCGCAAGCCTGACGGTAATAATTGTTTCAAAACACCCGCCTTACCCGCCGAACCGGACAGTTCCGCGGCGCGGGTAAAAGCAACCGGCAATATGGTGTGTGAACGCAATCCGGGTTCCCCGGAGCAAGGATACAACGAAGCCAGGTGAACTTCATCGCCCCGTTGAATGAAGTAGCGTATCCAGTTTAAGGCAATCGGGGAACGCCCATCGGCGATGAATAATATACGCATTAACCGGAATTGTACTCTTTTTCAAATCCACGTGTCATTTTTCCCGGTATTGTGGACAGATATCGCCGTTATAGGTGAAATTCTACACTGCCTTTTACCCGCCGGAACATCGATAATAAACCACGGGTTAATCGCCGCGATTAATCAGAAGTTTGCATCACCACATTTAGCCAGTTAAGGAAGGAAAGCATGTCGGATACGAACACCATCGTTCACGACGTCATCGTGGTAGGCGCCGGATTGGCAGGCACCTGGGCAGCCAAGATCGCCGCCGAACAGGGCGTGCGGGATGTCGCCGTGCTCTCGAAGATACACCCTCTACGTTCGCATAGCGGCGCAGCCCAGGGAGGCATCGCCGCCGCTTTAGGCAATGTGCGCCCGGTGCCGGATAGCGGTCCACGCGGCCCGCTGGAGCAGTTGCCCGATGGCGCCACGCCGGTGGACAACTGGGAGCTGCACATGTTCGATACGATCAAAGGCTCGGACTGGCTGGGCGACCAGGACGCCATCGAGATCATGGTCAAAGAAGCCATCGATATCGTCTACGAGTACGAGCACATGGGCTGCGTCTTCAGCCGCACCCGGGACGGGCGCATCGCCCAACGGCGTTTTGGCGGTCACAGCGCGCCGCGGGCGAACTTTGCCGCCGACTGGACCGGGCACGTTTTGCTGCATACCATCCACGAGCAGGCCCTACGCCACGGAGTGAAATTTTATTCCGAGTGGTACTGCATGGATCTGATCGTCGAGGATAACATCTGCCGGGGCGTGGTCGCTATGGAGATTCAGACCGGCAAGATCTACACCATGCGCGCCCGGGCGGTGATGTTCGGCACGGGTGGATATGGCCGCGCCTACAAGATCACTTCCAACGCCTACGCCAATACCGGCGACGGGGTGGCGATCGCTTACCAGGCCGGGGTGCCCTTGATGGATATGGAATTCGTCCAGTTTCACCCCACCGGGTTATATAAGCACGGCATTCTGATGAGCGAAGCCTGCCGCGGCGAGGGCGGTTACCTGCTGAACGCGAATAACGAGCGTTTTATGGAGCGGTACGCCCCGGACAAAATGGAGCTGGCGCCGCGGGATCTGGTCAGCCGCTCGGAGCAAACCGAGATCGACCAGGGGCGCGGGGTGGAAGCGGATGGTCAGGGTATTTACCTGGATCTTCGCCACCTGGGACGGGAGAAAATCCTCAAGCGCCTGCCGCAGGTACGCGAACTGGCGATCGACTTTGTTGGCGTCGACCCGATCGACGCGCTGGTGCCCATCCAGCCCACCGCCCATTACAGCATGGGGGGCATCCCCACCGACGCCGATGGTCAGGTAATTTACGATGCGGAAGGCACACCGGTCACCGGCTTTTTTGCCGCGGGTGAATGCGCCTGTGTCAGTGTGCACGGCGCCAACCGGCTGGGCACCAACAGCCTGCTGGAAGCTTCGGTATTCGGGCGCCGCGCCGGTTATGCCATCGCCCGTTTCCTGGAAAGCGGCGCCAGCCTGCAATCGGTCAGCGGGGACCCGGCGGAAAAACAACGCCAGCGCGTCCAGCGGCTGATGGCAGGCAATGGAAAGTCAAGCGAGTCGGTGGAAAAGATCAGCCAGGAACTCAAAACCACCATGACCAACCAGGCCGGCATCTTTCGGGATGGCGAACGGCTGATTCAGGCGTCCGGCACGATCCACCGCCTGCGCGAACGCTTTGCCAATGCGCGCGTGATGGACCGTTCCAGTTGCTTCAATACGGACGTGCTGTCTGCTCTGGAAACGGAGCACCTGCTTTCGTTCAGCGAGCTGATTGTTGCCGGCGCGTTGGAGCGCAAGGAGAGCCGCGGCGCTCATTTCCGCACCGATTATCCCAAACGCGACGATGAGAACTGGCTGAAACATACCCTTGCTTACCAGACCCCCGATGGCCCCCGGCTGGCTTATAAAGCCGTAAACATCGATTGGGAAAAGTATCCTCCTCAGGAACGGAAATATTAGCCGCGGAAGAACAGGAAAGGAACCCTCACCATGACCAACAATGGAAAAATGCAGTCCGTCACTTTGCGGGTGTTGCGCTACAACCCTGAGGTCGATCAAAAACAACACTTCCAGGAATTTCAGGTCGAATACACCGCCGACACCACCATTCTGGATGCCCTGCACCAGATCAAAGCCGAGCAGGATGGCAGCCTGACTTTCCGGCGCAGTTGCCGGCATGCAATTTGCGGAAGCTGCGCCATGAACGTCAACGGCAAAAATATCCTGGTCTGCAAAACACCGCTGCGCACCCAGTTGGACCGGAAAAACCGGGTCACCATCCGCCCCCTGCCGTTCTTGCCGGTGATCAAAGACCTGGTGGTCGACCGCAGCGCCTTCTGGGAAGAGTACCAGCGGGTGCGGCCCTGGTTGATTGCGCCCCCGGAAGCGCCGGAAAAAGAATTTCGCATGACCCCGGAAGAAGTGGAAGCCCTGCACAACGCCGAAACCTGCATTATGTGCGGAGCATGTTATTCGTCCTGCCAGGTGGTGGCGCTGAATAAAAAGTATATCGGCCCGCACGCCCTGCTGAAGGCGTTTATGCGGGTGATGGATCCACGCGACACCGAACCGGGAGAGCGCCTGGATGAAGTCAGCGGCAGCGACGGCGTCTTCCGCTGCCATACGATCTTTAATTGTATCGATGCCTGCCCGAAGGGGTTAAACCCCACGGAAGCCATCGAGACCCTGCGGAAATTGGTTCAAAAACGCCAGGCATTTGTCGCCGCGCGCCAGGAACGGCAAAAAACGCTCCTGCCAGTCGAATCATCCACCGCACCCGCTGCCGCTGATTAGCGCAACCAGAGCAAAGGAGAGCAAACATGTACACCTCCACAGGTTTTATCAGTTTCTTCTTGCGCCGCCTGACCGGTGTGGCGCTGGTCTTTTATCTGGCACTGCATTTGTGGGTTATCGGCTCAGCGAACGCCGGGCCGGAAGTATTCGATGCCCGCCTGAATGCCGTACAGACCCCGATTTTCAAGCTGGCAGAAATCGCCTTGCTGGCGGCTGTGGTTTATCATGCTTTTGACGGCATCCGCCTGCTGATCGTACATTATTTCAAGGTTACCGAATACCGCAAGAGCCTGTTTTATGCCGCCTTTGCCATTTCCGCCATCCTGACCATCGCCGGCGGTATTCCGATCCTGCTTTTTATGCTCGAAGGGCTTTAAGCTGGAACCAGTGCTTTGTCCAGGCTCATGGTTGAGTTTGAGATCGGCGCTGATACCCCTGGACAAAGCATAAAGTGTTCCGTTATCAACCAGATCATCCTATACAATCACTTTTGACGGAACACCAGGACGATAAGGAGAAATCAAATGCGGATCTTTCAGTTACAACGTTATTCGGCAATCGCCCTGCTGGTTTTCCTGACCATCCACATGATCGTGGTGCATTACCCGCCTTTCCATATTGACTTCAGCCGCATTGTGGAACGGATGGCCCAGCCGCTCTGGAAAGCCATCGATATCGCCTTTTTGTTCGCCGTGCTGGTGCACGCCCTCACGGGCGCTTATATGGTGCTCACCGACCTGGAGAATATCCACCGCTACCGGCGGGCGCTGGCCTGGGCGGCGATACTGGTCGGCTTGTTTGCTTTTTATTACGGCACGGTGACAATTCTGGCTTTCCAACCCCCCGCCTGAACGCGGGAATCACCCCCCTTATTTTTTAACCATTGGCAGCCCTTTTCCGGCTGCCTTTTTATTTTACAGTTTTTTCGGATAGAGTGCGTAATCCCAACTGTTGGACCGACCTCAGCGCCTGCAGAAAACCCGCCACCATTTGCTCGAGGTTTATCTCCTCCCGGGCGATGCGGAAAGAGGCCCGCCCCATTTCCCTTAGCCGGGGCAAATCGGTAAGCGCTTCCTGGAGTGTTTTTTGCAGGCTGGTGACATCTCCGGGGGGAATAACCCAGCCATTTTCTTCCCGAACCATATCTTCCTGTGTCCCATCCCCCTGGGCAACGATCACCGGCAGGCCATAAACCAGGGCTTGCTGCGCCGCCAGCCCACCGGTGCCGGGCAGCACGAATAAATCGGCGCGGTTGAATAACGCGGCGAGCTTCTCGCCGCGCAAATCGCCGGTAAAGGTTACCCGCCTGTAAACAGCCCGGGCCAACGCTTCAAAATCCGGCCGCGCCGGTCCATCTCCCACGATGACCACCTCGGGCTGGAGGTTTTCCGGTAAGCCGGCGCAGGCAGCAAAGAGCAGATCCAGCCGTTTGCGTGCCTGCAGCCGCCCGACGAACAGCACATTCGCCCTGCCGCCGGCAGGCGAAGGTCGTTCGACAGGCATGCGGGTGGGCCGGGGAGAGGCAGAATTGGGCGCCACAAAAATACGCTCCTGCGGAAACCCCAACCGGCGATATTCTTCCGCCCCACGCCGGCTATAGGCGATCAGGCCGTCCAGCCGGCGGATAAAGCGCTTTCTTTCGGCGGTTTGCAGGTAACCTGCCCAACCGGAGACCGGCGGCGCCCCCAACCCCCAACCCAGCACCGGGCGACCCCGCCGGTGCATCCAGTGGATTCCCCGGTAAGTGCTCAGGTAACGGGGATTGGCTTCCACCACCAGGATCGCCGGGTCGGCGGCTTCCAGCCAGCGGATCAACCCGGCCTGCCAGCATAAAAAGAAGCGGGAAGCCGGGGAGAACAAATACCGGTTCTGCGCGCTGAAGTATTCTGCGGCGTGTAATTCTCCGGTTGTGGGAATCTGCTCATCCGGCAAGGGTAAACCGGCGAACAGGCTCAGGCCATCCGGGCAGGCGGATCCCAGCAGCTCGAAAAAAGGAGCACGGTAAGCCGGCAGGACGCGTTGCTGAACCGCCACACGTCCCAGGCGCATGACCTCTCCGGCCTGGACACCAGGCTGGTGCTCACCGGCGACCGGGGATCGCGTTAACGAACTGTGTTCATCCATAAGCTGACCTGCCCGCCGGAATTTTCCCGAAAGCGAAATATTGCCAAAAAACTGCCCGGCAGCGGCGGATTATCGGGTTAATCACTGAGGAAGTCCCCTTTACCCGCCAACGCAGCCAGGTAACCGTCCACCATCCGTTCCAGCCCAAACAGGTTTTCCGCCTGCTGGCGCGCGCCCGCCTGCAATGATACCCGCCGGGGAATCACATCCAGCACCGCCTGCGCCAGGCCGGGCACATCCGGTGGGTCGAGATTC
>JAGUYX010000269.1 GCA_020061145.1 Anaerolineales bacterium
CCCCGAAGAGGAATTACTGGCGCAGATGAAACAGAAAACCCGGTACAACGTTCGTCTGGCATCCAGGAAAGGGGTAACTGTCCGCCAGGGAGCTTTTTCCGACCTGGATACGCTCTACCGGATGTATGCCGAAACCTCCGTACGCGATGGTTTTGTCATCCGCCAGCCAGATTATTACCGCACGGTCTGGGAAACCTTTCTCGATCATGGTCAGGCTGAGGTATTAATTGCAGAGGTAGATGGTTCGCCAGTAGCCGCCGTGATTGCATTTTGCTTTTCCGGTCGCGCCTGGTTTGTTTATGGGATGTCCCGGGAGTTACATCGGGAAAAAATGCCGGCGTATCTGCTCCAATGGGAAGCCATGCAGCGGTTGAAGGGGCGCGGCGTGCGGATCTATGATTTGTGGGGCGCACCGGATAACTTCACCGCTGCCGATCCGTTATGGGGAGTATATCGCTTCAAACAAGGTCTGGGCGGTCAGGTGGTACGCACCATCGGCGCCTGGGATTATCCCCTGCGGCCGGGTATCTACCGTATATATACCCGGTTTTTCCCGAGATTTATGGCATTATTACGTTATCGCGGCATGACCCGGACACACGCCGGGCTGTCTTGACGGTGGCATGTTACCTTCCATAGGAGAAGATGGTGGAAACTTTACCCAGACTTAAACTCGCTTTTTTACCCACCCCGGTGGAGCCGCTTCCCCGCTTAGGCGCCTGGTTGAACGGGATACGTTTATGGATTAAACGCGATGATCAGACCGGATTGGCGTTTGGGGGTAATAAAGCCAGAAAGCTGGAATTGTTAATGGCCGAGGCGCAGGCTAACGGCGCCCGGACAATTATTACTGCCGGAGCTATCCAATCCAATCATTGCCGGCAGACTGCTGCGGCTGCTTCCCGGCTGGGTCTGGCATGTATGCTGGTGCTGGCAGGAGATGAACCCGCAGAATTAGCAGGTAATTTATTGTTGGATCGCTTACTGGGGGCAGAATTGATCTACACAACGCTGGAAAGGCGTGATGATACCCTGAAACAAGTGTTTGACCAGGCCTGGGCAGAGGGACGCAGACCTTACCTGGTGCCTTATGGTGGTTCCAGCCCAACCGGCGCGGCGGCCTATGCTTATGCCTTGCGGGAATTGCTCGCGCAGGATCTTTCACCGGATTTTATTGTTTTTGCCACCTCTTCGGGAGGTACCCAGGCGGGTCTGGTTGCAGGCGCGCGTTTGTTGGATTATTCGGGAAAGATTGTGGGCATCAGTGTGGATGAACCAGCCGAAGTTTTGGTTGCCAGGGTTTGTGAGCTGGCTGAGCAGGTGACCGACCGTCTAGGCCGGAGGGAAAAATATAGCCCACAGGATATCCTTGTATTTGACCAGTATTTGGGTGAAGGGTATGGAAAATTGGGGACTCCCGAGGTGGAAGCCATTCAGCAATTTGCCCGCCTGGAAGGTATATTGCTTGACCCGGTTTATACCGGGCGCGCTGCAGCCGGATTAATCGACCTGGCAAGGCAGGGATATTTCCCAGCCGGCGCTAACATTTTGTTCTGGCATACCGGGGGAACACCGGCGTTATTTGCCAATCGTTATCGTGAAGTTTTACGCCGTATATAGAGAAGTCTGGGCTAACTGGCTGTTTTGCGCAGTAATTTGGGGTCCTGCCAGCGTGAAATCAAGCGATTAAACCAAGCCCAGAGAGAAACGTTACGAATCCGCCTGGCTGCCTGCCTGGCCGATAAATCTCCATTCGCCGGCCTCGGGCTGTACATTTGTGCCTGGTACTCGTGCAGCAAATAATCAGCTTCTTCCTTAACTTCCGGCAGGACGGCAACCAATGCAGCCACTCTCTCAGAAGGTGTATCCGCAGTCGCGGGGGGGTTATCCAGACGTCGCAAGGCGCGATTGATTTCCAAATAGGAACGGGTAAGCGAAGTTAACGAGGCGCGTTTTGCCCAGCGGATCAAAAACCTGGGTGGGCGTATTCCCATCTGACGCATACGCATCTCGATTTGCAGAGGGATCGCCTCCGGAGGCAGGCGTTTTCGTAACCCACGTAAAGCCAGGTAAAGTAATCCCACACCGGCAGCCACGATTCCCGCCCGCATTATGATTTGCAGCAGGATTTGTTGTGGGGTCAGTTGTGGTAATTCAGGTAAAAGATCGGAGTTATTTCCTGCCAGATCGTCCACACCACTTAATGGATCTTCTTCTCTGGGTGGAGTAGCGGTATTGTTATTGTTATCGGTCAGGTCGGCGCCACTGGGACGGAAAATCGCCAGCTGGGTGGCAGTAGGCTCAAATTCCACCCAGCCAATTTCGGGAAAATAAACCTCCGGCCAGGCATGTAGATCTCGTTGACGAATAATATATGTGCTGGTATCCGCCGAAAAAGGTTCTAATTCAGTCTCGGGAATCCCCTGTTGATTGAGGGGAACGGCATCCAGATCCAGTTCTGAGCGGCCTTCCCCTTCAGCATAGCCTACAGCGAGACGAGCGGGTATACCCAGGCTGCGCAGTAAGACGATTTCAGCGGTGGCGTAGTAGTTACAGAATCCTTTACGATAATCGAACAACAGCCAATCGATACGTTCCTGGTTTGCCGGTGGCGTATCGATTCGTTCCGTATATTCGATATTTTCTCGGAGAAAATTGGTGATTGCCTCAGCCTTATCATACGGGTTGTCGAGGCCTTCAACGATGCGCTGAGCCAGCTCTATGGTCCTTGGGGTTATTGTGTCGGGTAATTGTAAATATCGTTCTAATACCCAATCCGGATAGTCCGTGCCGGCATTCCTCAGATCTGCCACACTGGCGCTGGTTAGAGCAGATTGCACTTCGTATTGTTCTCCCGCCCGTAGATACGGGTCAGCAAACAGGGAATGCAGGTCGAAGCTGCCATCTTGATTCAATGAACCCTGGGCGTCCCCAGGACGGCTGATGGAATACGGCTCTGCGACAGTATGCAGGGTACGCAGGGGAATGTTGGGCTGGAATATCATGGTTGCATTCCAGCGATAAGTAGAAATTGCAACCTGCTGGTCGAATAATTCGGGAGTGATCGTTTCTTCGGATGATAGCGTGGTTGTCCAACCACCTGGACCGTAATAGTCAAAGTTGCGGGCTTTCCAGTAATACCGTACACCCGCCGGTCGGCGAGTGGGAGCATTTACGGTCATGACAACGATATCGCTCAGTTCATTGCCCCGGCCCAGTGATAATGAGTCGCTATAATAATCTCCCACGATTCCCACGGTTGCTCTAAGCGAGGCAAAAATATGGTCAAATCGATCGCGTACCGGCTGGCTGATTTGTTGCCAACCAGTTTGCGCAGACGGGAGACCTTTTGCCAGGGCAGGTGCGGTCCAGGCAATCAGGATCAGCGGTAAGGCAGCCAGTAGCGCAGCCCGGCTCATATCTAATCCTACATATGTAGGTGTTCGCACGCGGCCCTGCTGCCATTGCTGGCGTAACTGCAGGAATACCGCCCGAGAGACAAGCATCAAACCCAGCACCAGGTAAATTCCCAGATACCAAGCGCGAAAGGGCCAGAATTTATCATTAATATGGATGATAAACATCGCCCCGCCAATAGGCAAGATTGCAGCCCACGCATCGCCTTTGCGAAACAGGCTGAATCCAGCATGGCTCGACAGAATCCAGAACAGGATCGACATCACTGTCAGGAAAAGTATCGGATCATAGACGTCCTTACCCTGGATGAGATTCTGGCTGGACAATTGCAATCTGCTCAGGATGGACGAGATGCGTTCAGCCCAGGGAATACGACCTTCCATGCCAATGCCCAATCGCCAGAAAATCGTAAAAGCGCCATAAGCCAGGGAAAAAAGCAACGTAATTCGACTCGAAAACAGGCTGTATCCCAGTGCCAGACCGGTCAATCCACCCACCAGAGAAATCATGGAGAGGATCTGCAGATCTTCTACCCAATCTGTGGCGGTTAACCGGGCGGTGGCGACCATTAAGGTTGCCAGAAACAATACACCGGTCAATAAATCGCCCCAGCGGGAATTATACGGTTGGGTCAATTTGGAGAGCTGCATGAGAGAACCTTTATTAACAAACAATCCGACTGCGAAAACTACCTGTAACAATTACTAACTGCCAGCTCAAACAGTTCAGCGATACAATTCCTTTTTACCACGGAACGGGTGATTTTTTCAGAAAAAAGGATGAATAGCAGCTTAGAAATCTTTATTCCAGGGAAAGACAACCAATACTAAGGTGTGAAAAGTTTTACAATGAACTTTATCTATGGTAAAATTCCGCCAGTTAATTCTAAGGGATAATTAATCTAATTTCGTGTAATCCTGAGACGAGAAGGAGGCATAACCCATTCAACAGGGGGAATCGGGTTGAAAGGAGCAACTATGCTGAATGACTGGCTTTTCGTAGGCGTATTCTTCCTGCTGGCCTGGATTTTTCCGGGGGTACCGATCCTGATCGCCAGGTTTTTATCCCCCAATAAACCCAACGCGATTAAGAATGATACCTATGAATGTGGGGTGGAAACGGTAGGAGATACCTGGGTCCAATTTAAAGTCCAGTATTACAACTTCGCCTTGACCTTCTTAATATTCGATGTTGAAATCGTTTTCTTGTTTCCCTGGGCGATTGCTTTTGACCAGTTACCCATATTCGGTGTTTTTGCCGGTGCTATATTCGTCCTTATCTTAATGGGAGAATTACTTGGCGCCTGGCGCAAGGGTGCCCTCGAATGGGCCTGAGTAACCTGACAGATAAAAAGCTGAAGGAAGTCCGTCCTTCAGTTTTTTATGTATTCTGTCAAATTATCTTTCCTGGAAGAGATCAAATGAATTTAGAGGAGCGAGGATATGGCCTTCTTCGTTGATCCAATCGGGTTCATTATATTTTGGCTGCGCGGGTTGTTGAGTGGCTGGGGGTTGGCTCCAGGTGTGGTGGAATTTATCATGGACGCGCTCGGTGTGATTGCCATCGGCTCCTTTGGATTGGGATTCACCATTTTTCTTATCTGGGTTGAACGAAAAATATCAGCGCGCATCCAGGGAAGAATTGGCCCGAATCGAGTGGGTCCCTATGGATTACTGCAGACTTTCGCCGATATTATTAAGATTTTCACCAAGGAACATATTACCCCTCGCGGCGTCGATGTGGCTGTCTACAATCTGGCGCCGGTACTTTCAGTGATGGCGGTGCTCTTATTGTGGGCGGTTATCCCCCTTGCCTCCACCGTGGTCGGCACGGAGATCAATGTGGGCGTGCTTTATATTGTGGCGGTTGGATCTCTGGGCACGTTAGCCATTTTGATTGCCGGTTGGTCTTCCAATAATAAATTCGCTCTGCTCGGCGCTTTTCGCACCGTGGCACAGATGATCTCTTATGAAGTACCCATGGTGCTCTCCTTACTCACGGTTACTTTGCTGGCGCGCAGTATGAGCGTTACCCAGGTTGTGGCTGCCCAGGACGTGTGGTTTATCTTAGTCTCCCCCCTGGCATTCCTGATTTTCCTGGTCTCATCTCAAGCAGAAATGGGGCGGGCGCCGTTCGACCTGATGGAAGCAGAATCGGAGCTGGTTGCCGGTTACCAGACGGAATATTCCGGATTAAAGTTCGGTATGTTTTTCGTCGGAGAATTTCTACATTCTTTTACTGTGGGCGCGCTGGTTACCACACTATTTCTTGGCGGTTGGCGCGGCCCGGGTGCGGAGCAATACCCTATCCTGGGAATTTTCTGGTTTTTTCTGAAGTCTTTCGTCATTTACTTTATCACCTTGTGGCTGCGCTTTAGCCTGCCGCGGTTACGCATCGATCATATTCTGGATTACAACTGGAAATACCTGGTTCCTTTGGGTTTGATGTTGGTGGTATTAACTGCCGTGCTGGATAAATGGTTATTTATGGTTAATCCGGCTATTAATCCCTGGTTGAGAGCACTGGCGCAGCTTGCTATGAATGCAGGGTTATTCCTGTTTGCGAATTTCCTGGTCGAAACTCGTAACAGGCGTAAACCTTTACGGCAGCCGGTCGGCGCGCCTCGCCCTGTGGCTCGCCCACCTGAAAAAGCTTCCATCACCGAGAAAGCAGCTTAGGAGAGAGATTGCCGAAATGACAGTGATGCAAATACTTTTCCTCTTGATAGGACTTGTCACCCTGGCGGCGTCAGTTATGGTTGTCTCCACTCGGAATATGGTCCGCGCGGCACTTTATCTGATTGTAACTTTGTTCGGCGTGGCAGTCTTATACGTTTTGTTGAATGCCGGCTTTTTTGCGGTAGTCCAGGTGGTGATTTATATCGGCGCGATTTCAATCCTGTTCATTTTTGCAGTGATGCTCACCCGAGATGTGACTGGTCTCCAGGCGGCAGCTTTCAATCGTACCTGGTTGCTGGCAGCTTTCCTGGCACTGGTTTTGTTTGGGGGGTTATTCCTGGCCTTGCAAGGTTGGTCCGGTTTTGAAACCGTCCCCCCTGCATTTACAGACGATACCCCCACCATTCGCGATCTCGGCCTGGCTCTGGTATCGCCGGATGGTTATGTGATTCCCTTTGAAGTGGCTTCAGTACTGCTGGTAGCCGCGATGATCGGCGCGATTTATGTGGCCTGGGGTCGTAAATAATCGGGCCATTATTGGAGAGAGACGATGATTCCACTATCCTGGTATCTCATCCTGGCGGCGGCGATGTTTTGTGTGGGTTTATATGGTGTGCTGGCCCGCCGCAATGCGATTGCCATCCTCTTGGGCATCGAGTTGATGCTTAATGCTGTAAATATTAATGTGGTTGCCTTCTGGCGTTATCTGAACCCGGAAAATATCGCCGGTCAGGCATTTGCCTTGATTGTTTTTGCAGTCGCTGCTGCAGAAGTAGCAGTTGGCCTGGCGCTGATAATTGCGCTGTACCGCCGTCGCAACACGATTGTGGCGGAAGAGATTGACCTGTTGAAATGGTAGACGGAGGGTACATGGCACCTGAAACACTTGTCTGGTTGATACCAGTCCCACCCTTGCTGGCATTTTTTCTGATCGTCCTGTTTACCAACCGCAGCAAATGGCTCAGCCATACCATTGCTGTGCTGGCGGCATTATTATCCTTTGCCGGTAGTATGTGGGTGTTTGTCCAGGCATTACAGAATGAACATCTGGGTGAATCTCCCATTGAATCGATCATTAACTGGCTTCCGCTTGGCGAGAGTTGGTTTCAGATAGGCGTCTTGATCGATCCCCTGTCTGCGGTCACCCTGTTCTTTGTCGCCTGGACTGTCTTGATGATCTTTATCTACAGCGTGGGATATCACAACTTCGGTCAGCCACAGGGTGATCATGATGTACCGGGTTTGCCTCCTCATGGCGCCAGTGTGGTCGATGAACAGGGACATAAACATCGGGTCCTGTCCATTGAACCGTTATATTCGCGCTTTTTCGCCTTTATTAGCCTGTTTGCCTTTGGCATGTATTTACTGGTGGTTTCCAATAACCTGCTGACCATGTTTGTCGGCTGGGAAATTATGGGTCTTTGCTCTTACCTGCTGATCGGTTTCTGGTTTGCAAAACCCTCAGCTCGCGCTGCCGCGATTAAAGCCTTCATGACCACTCGTATCGGGGATGTGTTCATGTTGCTCGGTATTGCCTTTTTATATTCAGCGACGGGCACACTGAACTTCCGTGACATTCTATACAATGAAAATGTATTGCTTGTCCTGGGCGAAACCCCTTCTGGATTCTTGGGGTTATCTGTAGCCGGATTGATTGGCCTGTTATTGTTCATCGGCACAGTTGGGAAATCAGCCCAGTTTCCGCTGCACGTATGGTTACCAGACGCCATGGAAGGTCCCACCCCCGTTTCTGCAATGATCCATGCCGCTACCATGGTTTCAGCGGGTGTCTATGCCATCTTGCGTATGTTCCCGCTTATCACCGCCGATTTTCACGGACACGAATTCACCCCGCTGATGATCATCATCGGCACGATTGGCGCCTTTACCGCCCTGTTTGCCTCCACCATAGCCGTGGCGCAAAATGATATCAAGCGAGTTCTGGCATATTCCACCATCTCGCAGCTCGGTTATATGGTCGCTGCAGTTGGGATTGGCGCTTATGTGGCGGCAGCCTTCCACCTGGTGACCCATGCTTTTTTCAAGGCTCTGCTTTTCCTTAGCTCCGGATCGGTAATCCATGGGATGGAACATGGTGTTTTGCATACCGACAACCATCACCTCGATCCACAAAACATGTTCAACATGGGTGGTTTGCGTAAAAAGATGCCGGTCACTTTTTGGACATTCCTGATCGGGGGATTTTCCCTGGCTGGTTTCCCGCTGGTAACTGCCGGATTCTGGTCCAAAGATGAAATCCTGACGGACGCCTTCCTGCATGCGCCACTGGTCTTTTGGACGCTCGCCGGTGCGGCATTATTGACTGCCTTTTACACCATGCGCCAGATTACCCTTACTTTTTTGGGTGAACCGCGCACTCCTGAGGCAGAACATGCCCACGAAACTCCCTGGACAATGATTCTGCCGCTGGTGGTACTTTCGGTTTTCGCCATCGGCTTTGGCTGGGTTGGGGTTCCCGGCGGTTTTCCTGTGCTCGGTCACCGTCTACCGGAATGGTTTCAGGAGTTTGTCGGCGAGACTTTGCTGGTTGCTCCAGAGTTGCCTGCGTTCAACTGGATACCCTTACTGGCTTCTATCTTGGTATCGATAGGCGGGTTATCCCTTGGTTGGCTGCTGTACCGGAATGTCAAAGCCGGGCAATCCGACCCGTTGCAGAACGCCCTGGGTAGTCTCTACCGGGTGTTACAGAACAAATATTATTTCGACGAAATTTACCAGTTTCTGTTTGTCAAACCATCAATCTGGATCTCCGATGTTCTGGTTAGCGAGATCATCGACAGGGGAATAATCGACGGATTCTTGCACTTCCTGGCCTATATCTCGGGTGTAATCGGTAATTTCTTCCGGAATGCAATCGACAACCCGGTGATCAATGGAATCGGTGATTTTGTTGGAGAAACCACCAAACGTATAGGATTCGCCATGCGTGTGATCCAGACGGGTAAAATCCAGCAGTATATGGTTATCTCCCTGGTGATTATTTTTGGGGCTCTGGTGTATTTCATCTCATCTGTGGGTCTGCCTTAGGCGATCTTGTGGAGTAAAACATGGGTCTGATCGACAATTACCTGCTTTCACTCATCTTGTTTACCCCGGCGCTTGGGGCGCTGGTCCTGGTTTTCTTGCCGAGCGAACCCAGGAGCCTGCATCGCTGGGGGGCATTGCTCATCAGCCTGATTCCCCTGGCGCTGACCGTTTACCTGTGGTTCCAGTTCGATCGATCGTTGCCGGGCTTTCAATTCGAAGAAAGCGCGATCTGGTACGAGGCCATCCAGTCATCGTATCATCTGGGTGTGGATGGGTTGTCCTTAACCATGGTGTTATTGACGACCTTATTGACTCCACTGTCGATCCTGGCTTCCTTCAGCATCCAGGATCGGGTCAAACCCTACATGGTTTTATTCCTGTTTCTTGAAACCGGTATGTTGGGTGTCTTCCTGGCGCTTGACCTGTTAATTTTCTTTGTTTTTTATGAAGTGGGTCTAGTGCCGATGTTCTTCCTGATCAATCAGTGGGGAAGTGAATATGGCGAGCGCACCCTGTTCGGCGGAGTTAAAGTACAGGCGCGCACCTATGCCTCGTTCAAATTCATGATTTACACCATGGGTGCTTCGCTGGGGTTATTGCTGGCAATCCAGCTGATCGGGGTCACTGCCGGCACCTATGATCTGGTGCGATTAGTTGAAATCTGGCCTTCATTGACGGTTATTGAGCAGGTCCCATTGGCATTACCGGTTTCCACGATCAAATCCATCGCGTTTTGGGCTTTCGTGGTTGCCTTTGCCTTAAAAGTACCGGTTTGGCCTTTCCATACCTGGCTGCCTGACGCGCATACCGAAGCGCCCACAGCCGGGTCGATGATCCTGGCCGGAGTTTTGTTGAAATTAGGCGGTTATGGATTCTTGAGGCTGGTATTACCTCTTTATCCGACAGAATCATATCAATTTGCAGGCGCGCTGGCGTTTCTGGCTGTCATGGCAATCATATTTGGGGCATTTGGCGCTTTCGGGCAGAAGGATTTCAAACGCCTGGTGGCATATTCTTCGATTAATCACATGGGTTTTGTGGTGTTGGGTATCGCCGCTGCAGCATTTGCCGCTGGTTCGCCCCAAATCGATCCACTGGATGCCAACATTGCCTTGAATGGCGCCGTTCTCCAGATGTTTAATCACGGCCTGAGCGCCGCGGGTATGTTCTTTCTGGTTGGTGTGATCTATGAACGTACGCACACACGCAATCTGGAAGATTATGGGGGGTTGTTCCCACTGATCCCTGCCTATGGCGGCATCCTGATTTTTACCGCGATGGCGTCTCTGGGTCTGCCAGGTTTGAACGGCTTTATTTCTGAATTCCTGGTGGTGCGGGGCGCCTGGGCGATTTTCCCGGTATTCACCGCGGTCGCCATGTTGGGTTTATTGTTTACCGGCGCCTATGTCCTGAAAGGGATCAAACACGTATTACAGGGCCCATTGAATGAAAAATGGGTGGGTCACCTCAGCGAAATCAATACCCGTGAAATATTTGTCATCGCGCCGCTGATGGTGTTAATGTTGCAATTGGGCGTCTGGCCAGCCTGGCTGCTGGATGTCATCAACGGGGCAATGACTGCTCTGTTCCAGATGAACGCTCTATTCTAGTTGAGGTGAGCAATGCAATTTCCGATACTGAGTGTCATTGTATTCACTCCTTTGCTATCCGCGCTGATCATCCTGCTCATCCCCGGAGAGCGTAAAACAGAAGTCCGGGTTACGGCTCTGGCTGCGGCGCTGCTGGCTTTTTTGCTGTCTTTATGGATGTATTTCAATTACGATACTGCCGCGGCCGGTTATCAATATATTGAAAAATACACCTGGCTGCCTGCTCTGGGTATTTCTTATCATGTCGGTGTGGATGGAATCAGCGCACCGCTGGTTCTGTTGACCGGCCTGGTCATGTTTACCGGTGTATTGATCTCCTGGGGGATAGACGACCGCCCCCGTGAGTTTTTCGCTTTTCTCTTCATCCTGGCGACCGGGGTGTTCGGAGTTTTCGTTGCCCTGGATCTGTTCATGCTGTTTTTCTTTTATGAAATTGCTGTTTTCCCGATGTACTTGCTGATCGCCATCTGGGGTTGGAAGCAAACTCGGGAGTATGCGGCGATGAAACTTACCCTGTACCTGTTTATCGGTTCGGTGGTTTCAATGGTTGGTGCACTGGTAATGTATTTCGCTGCCGGTATGAACACATTTGATATGCTTGAACTCGAGAAAGCCGGTTTTTCTACCGGTTTCCAGCAGTTCTGGTTCCCATTCGTCTTTTTAGGTTTTGCGGTTTTGGGCGGTATCTTTCCCTTTCATAACTGGAGTCCGGATGGTCACGTGGCTGCGCCTACTGCGGTTTCCATGTTCCATGCCGGTGTTTTGATGAAGCTCGGCGCTTTTGCTGCCCTGCGGGTGGGAATCATGTTGCTTCCTGAAGGCGCCAAAGCGCATATGTGGTGGATTATCCTTTTAGCGTTGGTGAATGTCGTTTATGGAGCGTTCATCGCCTCGGTGCAGACTGATTTCAAGTATGTTATCGGTTTTTCTTCGGTGTCGCACATGGGGTTGGTGATGATGGGTTTTGCCACCCTGAGCCGTGAAGGCTTAATTGGGGCTGGGGTACAGATGTTTTCTCACGGGGCAATGACGGCTCTCTTCTTTGCTGTAGTGGGCATGGTTTACGACCAGGCACACACCCGTGATATTCCTCGCCTGGGAGGCATTTCCAGGGTGATGCCCTACGCCACCATTGCTTTTATAATTGGCGGCCTGGTGTCGATGGGTATGCCCGGTTTTTCCGGTTTCGTGGCTGAGTTCCCAATTTTTATGGGCGTCTGGAAAACGTATCCCTGGATTGCTGTGGTTGCTGTGGTTTCGATTGTGGTAACGGCAAGTTATATCATGCGCATTATTCGTAAAGTCTTTTTCGGGCAAGTTCCGGACGAACATGATGGGCATTTATCGGATAACACCCGCCTGGATAAGCTTGCCCTGGTCGTCCTTTCACTGGTGTTATTGATCCTGGGAATTTACCCTTCGGTTATGGTGCCGATGGTTGAAACCGGTGTTGAGAATATCCTGCGCTTGCTGGGAGGTGCATAAGTGACCATTACACCTTACGATCCCTCGGTTTTTCTGGCAATCGTTCCGGAAATTTCCATCCTGGTTGTTTTAAGTCTGGTATTGTTATTCGATGCGGTGTGGCAGGACGAGCAACGCAGGAACCTTGGCTGGTTGACCTTTGCCGGTTTGCTGGTTACATTGGGGCTCAGCCTGACGGTTGCGCGTCCTTCCGCCGAAGGAGCTTTGATTTTCGGGGGCATGCTTCGCCACGATAACCTGGCATACGTATTGCGTATTTTGTTTTTGTTTGGTGCCGCAGTAACCGCCTTGTTGGGTATGGACACGCCCAACCTCGGGCGGAGAGGTGAGTTTTATTTACTCATGCTGGCGTCTACCTTCGGTATGCTATTAATGGCCTCTGCCGCTGATCTGATCATGCTTTTTCTGGCAATTGAAACCACCACTATCCCGCTCTATATCCTGGCGGGATTCTTTTATCGAGACGACAAATCCACCGAATCAGGCTTTAAATATCTGCTATTCGGTGCAATGACTTCGGCGATCTCGCTGTATGGTTTTACCTTATTGTTCGGCTTTAGTGGTCAAACCAACCTGTATGGAATCGCCAGCGGCCTGGCGAGCGGGCAGGTGCCGGTTTTTTCGGTTTTGGTAGCTATGCTGTTGATATTAATTGGCTTTGGTTTTAAGATTTCTGTCGCCCCGATGCAATTCTGGGCGCCAGATGTATATGAAGGAGCGCCTACTCCGGTTGCAGGATTTCTTTCCACGGCTTCAAAGGCAGCCGGATTCGTCGTTCTGATGCGGTTTTTTGTGGTGGTCTTCCCGGGGATTGAACAGTACTGGACCTTGGTCATCGCAGTCGTGGCTGCTTTGACCATGACTATCGGTAATTTTATTGCCCTCGCTCAAAAGAATATCAAACGCCTGCTGGCCTACTCGTCGATTGCACATGCCGGATATGCTTTGGTGGGTGTGGTGGCAGTTAGCGAGCTGGGGATCAACAGCGTTGTATTCTACCTGGGCGCTTATCTGCTCACCAACCTGGCTGCTTTTGGCGTGGCAGCGACTTTCTATCGGGTTGTGGGCTCAGATGAAATAGCTGCCTATGCAGGCCTCAGCCGCCGTAAACCGGGATTGGCGCTGGTTATGTTAGTGGCTTTCCTCTCCCTGGCAGGCATGCCGCCATTTGCGGGTTTTATCGCCAAAATCGTAGTATTTGCCGCTGCGGTGGAAGCGGGATTTGTCTGGCTGGTTGTCATCGGTGTGTTGAACTCCATCGTCGGTCTATACTACTATCTGCGAGTGCTCAATGTTGTTTATCACTACCGGTCCGAGGATGAAGAAAAGCCCCTGGAAATCACCCCGCCATATGCGCTTGCCCTGGTCCTGCTGGTGGCTGGTATTATCGTGGTCGGCACGCTGTTCGCCCCCTTCTTCGGATTGGGGAATTTGGCTGCATTGGCTCTTTTTTAGGCTTATTTGTGCAAATTCGCACATTGACGCTCCAAAATGCGAATGTTATAATTTCGACCCGAAAAGATGGCTAACCAATCCGCATCAGACAGCCAACAGCGTACCTTCAATGCCACGGTGATCCGTGTTGCGGTGCAGGTCGGTTGTCTGACCCTGGTAATAATTTTTGCAGCGCTGATTTTTGGCCTCTGGTTAGACCGGGTTTTGGATACACGACCTTTATTTACCATATTGTTTCTGGTTGGGAGCATGCCAGTTACCTGGGCGGCAGTGTTTTGGAGTGTCAACCGGGTAAAACAAAGTTTACAACCACCGATGAACCAAAGCTCATCACCTGGGGCGAAACCAACCACTACCGTACTGGAGGAAGAAGACAGTGACGAGTAAAGAGAGAGGTACAGGAATCCACCGCTGGTTAATACTCGGATTAATTGTGCTTGCGGTTGTGCTGGGAGGAATCATCCCACCCATCAAACCCCCGGTATTTTTACCCGGCGAAGCCCTCACCGCACCTTTATTCACCGTATTCGGTCAGCCATTTACTATCACCAATACCCTTTTGACCACCTGGCTGGTGTATTTAATAGTGATTTTGCTGGCTGTGGGCGTCCGGCGTGGTGTGAGTCAGGATGGCAGCCCATCCAGAGGGATGGCGGCGATTTTTGAGCTGATTGTTGAAGGATTGCAAAACCTGGTAGAAAGTACTGCAGGCAGCCAGTGGGCGAAGCGTTTTTTCCCCTGGGTGGGAGGTATCATCGTCGTTGTCTTGCTTGCCAATATGCTCAAACTGGTGCCCGGGTTTGAATCGGTGGGCTTACTTCACGAAGCCCATGAAGAGGGTTATCCAACGCGCACTCTAATTCCCGGCCTGGTGAGCTATATCTATCAACCCGGCGATGCAGCCCACGCGGAAGACGAGGAGCACCTCTATGAGGTGATTCCATTTTTCCGCGGCCCATCCACCGATCTGAATTTCACCCTGGCGATTGCATTGACAACCATGGTGATGGTGCAGGTTTACGGGGTGATGTCAAATGGGTTGGGATATTTTAGCAAGTTTTTCAATTTCGGGCCATTTTTGTCTATCTGGACTACGAAAAAGGTCGGCCCGTTCGATGCCATTAACCCCTTCATCGATATATTCGTCGGTATTTTGGAATTGATTTCTGAGTTTGCTAAAGTGATATCGTTCTCCTTCCGTCTTCTGGGTTCGATGTTCGGCGGGGCGATTCTCTTTGGCGTGATTACAACATTGCTGCCCGCCCTGGCGTTTGGCATTTATTTCCTGGAACTGTTCTTTGGCGCCGTACAGGCATTGGTGTTTGGTGTGCTTGCACTGGTATTCATGACGGTGGGTATCCAATCACACGGTCATGCTGAAGAACACGCCGAGGCGCATTAGCTGGTCATACCTGGCGAAGAAGCTAACGAGACAATCACAACGATAAATTAATCTGGAGGATAAACACGATGGATGCAGCTGCAATGGAAGTTTTGGTTCAGGGCTTGAAGTACATTGGTGCAGGTCTGGCGATGATCGGCACATTAGGTGCAGGTTTGGGTATCGGTATCTTGGGAAGCGGCGCCATGCAGGGTATTGCACGTAACCCCGATGCAGCCGGCACAATCCAGATCAACATGATCCTGGCGATCGCCTTCGCTGAAGCGGTAGCTATTTACGCTTTGGTGGTCGCTCTGGTCATCCTGTTTGTCGGTTAGCGGATAGGCACAGGAGGTTAACCTTGGAAGCATTAGGGATTAATTTAGGATTTTTAATTGCCCAGATCATCGGCTTTTTGATCATGGTGGCGGTTCTTCAGGCCTGGGTATTTGGACCGATTTCCAGTTCCCTGGCAACACGCCGTGAAATGATAGCCCAGGGTCTTGAGGATGCTCGCATCGCCAGCGAGGCACGCGCCAATGCCGAAAAAGAAGCTACCCGCATCAAAGCTGACGCTCAGGCGCAGGCGAGTGAGATAGTGCGCCAGGCCACTGAACGGGCTGAATCTGCCGCAAAGGACATCCGCACCGCAGCAGAAACGGAAGCGGCCAAAATTCGGGCTGATGCCACCCTGGAAGTCGAGCGTGAAAAGGAGCGTATGCTGGCGGATTTACGCCCACAGGTTGTGGCATTAGCCATGGCAGCGGCTCAGAAGTTAATTGGCGAGTCCCTGGATGAACAGCGCCAGCATGCTTTATTGAAAGAATTTTTCTCAGGTGTGCGTTCCGGTGAAGTCGTGGTGCTGGAAGGCAAAAAAGCCAGTGGCGCCAGCGCTGAAGTCACCAGCGCGGTCACCCTGACCAGCGAAGAACAGGAAACGATCAAGAAAGATCTCCTGGCAAAGGCAGGCACGGAGAACGTTCATTTCCGCGTAGACCCATCTATCCTCGGTGGGCTGGTCATTAAAGTTGGTGACCGGGTGCTGGATGGCTCCGTGATGGGACAGCTTTCGGAATTGCGCGCCAGCCTATCATAATCGGCTTGAATTGAGCTATTTTCGACGGGATTAACCTCGCCCCTGAGTTGGTTTATGGGGCGAGGCTGTTTTTCCTCAGAAGGCAGTAAAATATTCACTTTCGGCATCCATATAAAACCATAAAAACGGTGTGAGGATCACTGCTTTGTTTGAATTTACGCCACCCGAGATCACCCTTTTAGATTTGATTAACCAGGCTGGCCTACCGGGAGAACCATGGATTGGTTCAGCCCCTGTCAATCGGGTTGTCGCAGACTCCCGTATCGTGCAGCCGGGAGATGTATTTGTAGCCTGGCAAGGTGGAGCTCGTGATGGGCATCAATTCATCCCTGATGCGATTCAGCGAGGCGCAATTGCCGTGATCGGGACAAAACCTTTGCAAGATTTGCCCATCCCCTACGTGCAGGTGAAGAACAGCCAGGCAGCAATGGCGCAACTGGCAGCTGCCCGCTATGGTTTTCCGGGACGTAAACTGACCATGGTCGGCGTTACCGGAACGGATGGCAAAACGACCACAGCAAACCTGATATATCAAGTCCTGGCGCATAACGGCTACCGGGCAGGGATTATTTCTACGGTTAATGCTGTCATTGGCGATTTGGTGCTGGACACCGGTTTTCACGTCACCACGCCCGATGCACCGGACGTACAGCGTTACCTGGCGCAGATGGTCCAGGCCGGGATAACTCATGTCGTCCTCGAAACCACTTCCCACGGTCTTGCCCAGCACCGCGTAGATGCCTGCGAATTCGACATTGCCGTTGTAACCAACATCACCCATGAACATCTGGATTATCATGGCGATTATGAGAGTTATCGGGCGTCCAAAGGTCGCTTGTTCGAATTTTTAGCCGAAACACTGGAAAAACCCCAGGGTAATCCCAGGCTGGCGGTCTTGAACCGTGATGACGAATCGTATCCCTATCTATCAACCCTGGCTGGCGAAAATCAGGCGACGTATGGGATTAACGCGGAAGCGCTTTACCGTGCCGAAAATATCGAAAACCGCCCGGAAGGCATGTCTTTTGTGGTCAGTGGTCCCGGTTTTCGCATCGACATGCAAACCAAGTTAATCGGTCAGTTCAATATTTATAATTGCCTGGCAGCCATTACCGCCTGTGTGAATGGGTTGGGGATGGATCTGGAGGATGTGCGCGAAGGGGTTGCTTCCCTGGAAGGGGTCACCGGGCGTATGGAACGCGTCCATTTAGGCCAGGATTTCACGGCAATGGTGGATTTTGCTCACACTCCCAATGCGCTCCGCCGGGCGCTGGAAACTGCCCGGGAGTTTACCTCCAAGCGGGTGATAACAATTTTTGGTTCAGCAGGTTTACGCGATCGGGAAAAGCGTCGCCTGATGGCAGAAATTGCTACGAGCCTGGCTGATTTTTCCGTTTTTACCGCTGAGGATCCACGCACCGAATCCTTGGACGAAATCCTGCAGACCATGGCGCACGCCGCCAATCAGGCAGGGGGAGAGGAAGGGAAATCCTATATACGTATTCCAGATCGTGGCCAGGCTATCCAGGCTGCTGTCGATTTAGCCGGTCCGGGCGATCTGGTGATCGTCTGTGGCAAAGGTCACGAACAGTCCATGTGTTTTGGGGATATAGAATATCCCTGGGATGATCGTGTTGCTTTAAAGGCAGCCCTCGCCCGCCGTTTGGGGGTGAATGGGCCAGAAATGCCTTATCTTCCTACACAGAAATCCGTTTAAGCTTTATTGCGGATAACTTCATGTACCTGAATGGGTTTGGTGCGCCCTTTTACCGTTACTGCACCGATCCGCTGGGTGTTAAAATGCCCCACAATACCCGCTACTGTGGCAGGGCCAACCAGCAGTCGGTTTGGCCGGGCCTGGGCTTGCAGGCGAGACGCGACATTCACCGTATCCCCCAGGATGGTCAGTTCTACACGTTGTTTGGTGCCCAGATAACCGGCCATGACCGGACCGGTATTGATACTGATCCCAATTTCGATGTTTAACCCCTCTTCCTGGTTGATCACTTCCAATTTTTCCAGCATACGCAATCCAGCATCTACCGCCCTTACTTCCGGAATGCCAGGGGCGTCGGTGAGACCGAATACAGACATGATGCCATCTCCCAGGTATTTATCCAGCAATCCCCCGTTTTCGAAAATTATATCTGTCATCTCCTGGTAAAAACGTCCCAGTACCTCGCCAAAACGCTTCGGTCCAAGATCTTCCGCCAGCTCGGTTGAATCGGCAATATCGGTAAAGAGAATTGTAGCTTTATATTCACTCAAATCCGGCAGGCGGCCGGTGCGCATATAATCCTGCAGGATATATTCTGCTTCTGGAGGTGAGAGAAAACGCTGTAATAATTCCCTTATACGTAACTCTTGCTGGATCTGATCCAGCAGATGCATCCTTTGGATGGTTAACGCCGCCTGATGGCTGATCGCGACGGCCAGTTGTAAATCACGCTGGTCGAATGGGCGGGAAGATGGATCGGTTTTATACATATAAATCAACCCCAGGGTTTCTTCCCCACTGATAATGGGTACGCACAAGGCTGAACGAATGCGGTAAAGTGAGGCGCTCTCGCCCAAATTTTCAATCTGAGCATCCGGAATGATAATAGTGATGCTCTGTTCGATGGCCATGCGTGCGATTGAGGTGGGAAAACCCAGGTCGCCCAGCTGATCAAAACTTTCTCGTGTGATCACTTCACAGCGATCCGCTCCCAGCGTGCGCCGGATCAGGCTGGAAACCTGTTTCAAGGCTGTGTCCAGGTC
>JAGUYX010000309.1 GCA_020061145.1 Anaerolineales bacterium
AGAAAGTCAGTAGGTCGTTTTCGAGATTGCTCAAATCAATCCCGTTGCTGTTATCCAGGTCGATATCTTCCGAAAGCCGGTTTAAGCCATAGATCACATGCAGACAGGTGCCGCCATAAAAATTGAGCTTGCGGTAGACCGGGTGATTGTAGAGAAAATCGAGGGTATACGCCTGTAGAAATTCCTTGAGGATCACCCGTTTGGTTTCATTGGGCAGTAACGGGTCTTTTTGTGACAGGACGTTTTGCATCAACTGGATTAAAGTCGCCATACGGTTTTCCTCAGGTTTTTCAAAATCTGGTCCATCTTTTTGCTGTTGCTGATCTCAACGAAGGTTTCAAATTCAACCTGGTCATTTTCTGAGAAGTCTTCAAGGTTAAGACGCAGATCTTCTGCCAGGTCGTAGCTGGCTAACCGTTGGCTGCTCTTCCAGGGGCGTAAATAGAGAAAATCAAAAAGTGCCTTTGACACCGTTGCCTGGGCTATTGGAATGCCCATGTATTCGGAAAATATAAACCCCTGATAGAGATCTGTTTTGATATTGCGGTAAGTAAAAGTTCCCAGTTTATTTTCGAAAACACGGGTCTGTTTGAGCGTGACCGCAGTAACCGGATACGTCATTTCGGTGAGAATAGCGCTGCGCTGTAAAATATATTCCAGCGATAGATAGGACTGGGGGATCAAAATCGCGCTTACCATGGGCGCAAAATCCACGTCTGCGCGATGCAACTCGAAAAAGCGGCGTGTCATGTAAACGCCTTTTTTCAACTGAATGATTTGTCCGGCTTTCATCCAGCGGTACAGCGCGGTTTGAATCGTGCCGGCTGCAATGGATTCATCGCCCAGAAGCTGTTTTACCGCTTCAATGGTGAAGTATGGAAAAGATTCGAGAGAGGATAGGTTTTCTGATTTCATATAGGATAATAGACGCCTTATGTCTATTATCCTATATATATATATATATTGCAAGAGGGATTGTTTTAAAAGAGGGTACTAAAAATAATTTGTAGTTTTATGGTCAAACAAAGGAATGAAAGGGTTGCGAAAACCCCCTTTCTGTTTCCTTCCATTGGTATACTTAACCCCATGATCGAGATCACCCCTGATATTCAGCTTGATGAAGGCGAGTTCAACCTGGATTTTGTGCGTTCTGCCGGGCCGGGTGGGCAGAATGTAAACGGCGTGTGTACGAAAACCCTGACGTTTCTCCAAACCACCCGGTTACCTTCCCGAAGCCATCTTTTGAGAGAATAACCTTGGTGTGCAATAGTTCCAGCACCTGGCGTTTACTCTCTGGTGTAGGAACCCAATCCACATTATCAATCCGCTCCCTTACTTTCTGAGCAAAACTCTCCAAATCTTCAAACTGGCTTTGAGTTGGTACAGCTGCAGGAATCGATTCGATCTCTTCAATTTTTACGCGGATTTCGGTAAGATCACGCTCTATCAGTATTCTCTGGGCAAGATATTCCGATTTTGTCATTTGGATGTCCGGGTCTGTATAGGCACGGGTCAGGTTATTTAACTGCTGTTCCAATTTGCCGGCGGATCGGTAATACCCATCCAGCAGCGTGCGTGAACGTGAACGGTTTTCTACGTCCAGTTGTTGCGCCTGATGATAGGCCTGCCGTAAAACATCTGTATCTAACAACATCCCTTTTACTGCATCCCAAACACGTTCTTCCAGACGAACGGCTGTGACTTCTTTATCCATACAATGCCCTTCGCTTCTTCTATGGCGATAGGATCGATATGCTTTGCGATGATGTTTTGGACGATCATTTTGAAAATTTGCACTGTATGGTTTCCCGCATTCTGCACATCGGATCATGCTAGATAGCATATGAAAGTGTGTGGGTTTCCGGCGCAAGGCTTCACGATGATCCTTTATCCGCATTTGGACAAGATTAAATAACTGTAAATCCACCAGGGGGGTGACATCAATTTTTATCCATTCACGCTTTTCTCGCATTTTTCGATCTGAATTGCTCCTGCAGATCGACTTGTTATAGTGGACGAAACCTTTATAGGCAGTATTGGTCAGGATATTCTGAATAGCTGACAAATGCCAGTTTGGCTTCCCTGTATAAGATGGAATTCCACGTTTTTCTAATTCCACCCGGACACCGTGCATGGAATAATTCTGCTCGCCATACAGGGCATAAATAAAACGAACGACTTCTGCCTGTTCTGGATGAATAGAAAGCCCTCCCATTCCTTTAGCATCCAAAATATATCCGTATGGCGTCCGACCTCCAACGTACAACCCCTTTTCAGCTTTGCCGCGTTTTCCTCGATTGCAACGTTCAACCCGTTTGGCGTTCTCCCATTTGGCAAAAGTGGCGTCCATATCTTTCCGTACTTCACCTTCGGGAGAGTCGTCATAATTTCCGAGTGCAAATTCGACCTTGGCTCCCCGCCGGTAAAATTCTTTTTCCAACGTTTGACGGATGTAAGGATCTCGCGCCAACCGATCGATGGCATGCACAACCACAACATCAAACCCATAATCCTCAAGATAGGTGAGTGCGGCATCCAGACCGGGGCGATTCATTTCACGGGAGGAATAATCGTCCACATAGGCAGGGATTGAATTGTCATTTTTCTCGACATCCAATCCGCTTTGTTTATCCACATATAAATTTCCTACCAGGGTGTATCCGTTATTCTGACAATACTTCACACACTCCGCAATCTGGGTAGGAATACTAAAATTGGAGCGCTGATCGTCTGTAGAAACCCTTGAGTAAATAATTGCACGTTTGGTTGCCATGATAACCTCCTTATCCCTCTAAAACCTCAACACCATGTCCATTGCGCCGAATCCGGCCATCATCTTCGAGACGGTCCAGGTAGGTATAAATCGTTTGCCTGGACATTTTCAGTGTCCGGGCTGCATCCGTCACCCCGATGGTCGGATTGTCACGATAGAGTGTCAAAAGACTGTCCAAACGGTTACCCTGAATGGCCGTCCGAGCTTGACGGGCTTTGACTAACGAACTGTCTGGATAGACAGAATTAGACGTAGTATTGGACGTAAACAGATTGGTTAAATTTCCTGCAGATGGACGAGTGGATTGACGTTCCGCTTTACGATCCGCGCGATCCTGGGCGATCATAGCCAGACGCCGGCGATGTCCAGAACGCAGCGCCAGGTTGACAGCCCCGACCAATGCTAAAAGCGGAAATAGAGCCGGCGCATAGCGGCCCATTTCCGGGAAAATATCCAGCAGAACAGTTAACCCGATAGTAGAGAAAAGATAAACACCGACCAGCGAAGCAGCCAGTATGAATGGTGCGCCTGGATCAGTTTTGCGTTTGGCGGTGTTGTAATCCCAAAGCTGGAGACTCGTGCTGACCGTGGTCAGCCCCAGACTTTCGATGATAGCCGCTGTAATCCAACCCAAAGCCTGGTTCCAATGAAGATCCTGTACCACCGCATTGGCAACCAAAGCAGCGCTGGGAAGTGGGGTGATCCAGGGACTGATAGCAGCAATCCCATCCGTCAGATTATTTTCGATCTCCGATAGAGATTCTCGAAGATGATGGATAAAAGAAAGATCAGCCAAGTTTTACCTCCTTAAGTGATGGGGGTAAAAAAATACCCCCGGTGAAATGACACCCACCGAGGGCGAATCCTGGCTGATCGACTATAATAAGATCAGCCCCTACTGCCGGGAAGATCGGTGGTTGGGGTCAGGTTCGTGTAGGTGCTCGCTACACCTGCACGAACCGTCTCATCGTTTTGTTCTATTATATACCATAGAACAAATATGCGAGCAATTAAATTTGTAAAAGATCATTCCGATTGTAGCGAGCCAACCTGATCAGAAATCAATATCGCCAGTTGCGATGAACGCTGGGCGGCAGTGAGAAATTATTGGCTGCCCAGGTATTCAGTTCCTCTTCCGAAACCCCTAACATCTGACACCAGCTCAACCCGACAAACTGAAGCCATGCCCGCGCTTCCGCGACACGCGCTGGGTTCTCACTTTCCATGTCCTCTGCAGCATGGTGAATCACAGCCAGAGCGAGGGCTACATAAGGATCATGGATCGATTTGTCATCCATCCCCGGTGCCCTCTGTTCTTTCAGGCAGCCGGATGTGAAGGATTTCAGCGCCAGTCACCGCGATGAGCCGTTCTTTCAATTGTGGAAGAGGAGAATCGGTGATCTTTTCCGCGTCGACATCCTTATCCAGGAATATGGACAGTACCCTGGCCAATTGATCTGGACTATACCCAGCTTCTATCCGGCCATCTGGCAGACGGCGCCAACACCCACCGATGGTAGGCAACAAACTACCCAAGGGTAAACGCAGGGCAATTTCACAATTCGCCCATGGCAGCGGATCTTCTTGTGACGTTAATCCATCAGTGACATGAGTGACATGGGTTTGGCGGGCTATCTCAACGGGCAAACGGATGCCATAAACTGCTGACCAGCGCTCCAGTTCGTTGAGGGTGATCTGCCACTGGCGGGTACCCTTACCGGCCTCACGTGCCTTGCGCAACCTCAGCTTGCCTAACAGCCGGCCCACCTTCCGCGAGGTGATGGAATCCCTCTCGATATCTGCTTCGGTGTTTTCAGCAATGGCCTGAACTGCTTCGCTGATCTGCGATGTTGAGAATGTCCAGGCAGTCATGCGAATGTCACTGTTGTCCTTAATGTCACTCATGTCAGATGCCAATTTGCACAGCCCCTGCAAGATCAGTAAGGTTAGATCGCCCGATTGCTGCTCGGCAGTTTCCTCCTGCTGATAAAGCCAGGACAATTCTTCCAGCCGCTGCCAGAGCCCACCGATCACCACTTGCTCCTGCCCCTGACTGCGAATCTGATACGGATGCAACAGGTGCTGATTTTCATCCAGACTGTCCAACCAGGCCGCAACTGCAAGGATGGCCTTCCAGGGCTGTAGATTCCGTCCACGCAAACGTGCTTTCTGAGCCACATAGATTTCAAAGTTGTGTAAAACGGGCAGGTTTGCCAAACCAACTGCCCATAACTCATCGACTAATATTCGCCGGTCATGCGGCCAGAGCGTGTAATCCAGCGGGTCATAATTGGCCTTGTCTCTGTCGGCGGTGCGAATGAGCGGAATGATGATGGTGCGCGAGGCCAGAACTGTATCCGGAATACGAATGGCGGAAAACATGCGCGGGCTATAGGCGTTGACATAGCGCAGTTTCCATTTCCCAGGCCCATCCGGTTCCTTGAGCGGTACGCTCGACCCGCGTCGATTGCCAGCCAGTAATAAGGCTCGTTTGTCTGGATCAGTTTGTTTCGGATCGGCCAGGTTTTCAGCATCATCGAAAGCCAGGGTCGCGCCGTAATCCGCCAGATCGCGCAGACTGGCGAAGCTGCCCCCGGCCAGGATGAGCTGCCCCAGATAAGCTATCTCCGTCACGACAATCAGCAGATTGGTTTTTCCCGATCCAGCTCCGCCGTTGGGCCAGAGAAAACCGATTACATTGAAGGCATCGAGTAAATAGGTGGCCAGGACATAACAGGCGATTAATTCGGCCATAGATTGCTGATCGCCCAAGGAGCGGTCGAAATCAAGAAAGCGGTTGATAATATCCACAATCTTGGAGAAGGTATCGATGGGATTGGGGCGCTGCCCCTGAACGTAAGCGCGCACACCGCGGGTCGACCAGCGTTTTTCCACTGGGACAATTTCATGAAACACCGTATTCAACCCTAATTCACCCATCGGTCGAGTAGATTGTCCATCGCTGATTTCACCAAAGACCTGACCGTCATTGCGGATGATGAACAGGCACAGTTTTTCTTCGACCAATGGCGGGTTATGGGCAACCAGGTTGCCCTCTTTATCCAACCCCTCACGTCGTGTGGTACGCACCGGCAGCCAGGTGGCTGCGTAGGCGTGCTTACCCACCAGGCACAGTGGGCGGGTAATATTGGGCGATGGTTCATCCAACAACTCGATGGTTGGCAGGGGTGCCTGGGGAATGGGACGGGGTAGTTCAGCCAGGGCTTCAAGGTCATGTAGGGTATGACCGTCTGCCAACCAATCATCCACGCCCCATTTGACCCCGCTGGAATGGTTCGGTAGATAGATGGCTGAAACGGTGGCTCCCTTGCGTTGGAGGATCTCGGTCAGGCGTTCCATCGCCTGGCGTACGGATGGCTTGTACATCACGTCCGAGTCGAATACGATGCGCACTGAGCGGTTTTCCCAGGCGATGAAATCAAAATCAGCCAGGATGGTGGTCGCACCAAATTCATTGCGGCCTTTGAAGTTCCACACACCAAGCAGATCTATTGCGCACCCGCTCTCGGTGGCCAGGGCATCCGCTTTCTTCTGCCCTTCCGTGATGTACAACGGTATGGCGGGATTCTTGAGACCGCTCAGGCTGGCCGGCGGGCAGTCCACCCGCACACCGGTGCCTTTTGGGATTTCGTACTTAAGCACCTTGACCGAACGCAATCCATCGGGGTCGCGCTTGCTGCGGTCTTCGTAAGTACGGGGATTATCCGGTCGGTAGACGTGCAGGGCAACCTTGCCATCGGTGGTGTGCAGTGGAATCAGCAGCCCGGGCACGCGCCGCTGGGCTGGTGAAAAGCCGTACTGTACCAGGTCGCCCTCACTGGTAATCGTGCGGTAGCCACGTTCACGAATGACCTGCTCTGAGATACCCGATTCTTCAGCGAGCATCTTGAGATGGTTTTCGGAAAGGGAATAGGCAGGTGTGTTCATGGCGTTGGCTCCAGGACTGATACGGGTTGTGCGTCTAAAACTTGGGTTTCTCCTTGTGGTTGGGTCTTGCTTTTCTTTGTGGACCTGGTGTCCAAAATTGTGTTTTGCTCCTGTGGATTACCGGTAAACTGATCGCTGAGGATGAAAGCGTAGACGCGCGCTAACAACCTCCCCTGCTCCTCCTGTGAGAATTGGAGGATTTCAGCAGGTTGATTCATGGCGAATGCAATTCTCCTGTGGGGGTGTAGATTTATTTTCATCTTCCGGCAGCAATCCGCGCCGGATGAGATCCAGGCGGACAATGAGCCTGGCCTGGTCAGCCGGCGTGCGCAGTTCCTGCTCCGCCAAATGGATCAGGGCTGAATATTCCGGCTGCTCTAAGAGGATTTTTAGACGATTGAGCATAGGTCTCCTTTCGGCAAATAAAATGACGGCGTTTTGTTCAACGCCGCCATTCTCTGCCCTGGGATATCCTTGGATCAAGTACCCGCAATATCCCTCTTTATCCCTTCCATATCCCTATTGGGAAATTGTTGGCTCAAGAGGGCTTTTTCCTTGACTCTTTGATGAAATTCGACTTTCGATAGGGTACTACTTCAGCCCCAAATTCTTTGCGCAGCTTGTTGACCCGGTTAAGAATAGTTTTTGCGGAAAGGCTTACCCGGACCGCGATTTGATCGCAGGTCAGGCCTTTATGCCAGTGTCGCAGAATCTCGCGATTGGGACCAACATCCGGAATGGTCATCCAGATTTCAGGGATCGATTTTATTGGTTGAGATTGTTCTTCGATATTCGTTGTTGTCTGTGAAACCTTAGAAGCAGGAACTTCAGGGATTACCGGCAAGGAAAACCAGCCTAACTTTTCCAGTTCATCGCGGATCATGTCCCACAGTTCCCAGAGGACTCTTTCACCGTTCAAGCAAACTCGTAAAAGCGTTCCACCGGAGGGTAGGGCATGCGCGTGAATGGACAGGATGTTCTTTAAGAGTGATAACTTCACTTCAACCGGGTTTGAATCCGGAGGAATACTGCCAGCATCTTTCCGACAGTCTGGGAGTAGAACTTGGGATACCAGCTTTATATAATCGTTCTGGATTTGTAAGGTTTGAACGAACTGCCGCAGCATCACCCCGAATTGTGCCGGCGTACCTTTGATGGGGAAATCGAAATGCTCATCGATCTTGTTGAGGCCATTTGAAATGGGGTCAAGATACAAATTGCGATACCCGAAAATCTGGAGCCGGCTGATTAACCAGACCTTAAATTCCTGTTGGCGCTGTAGGCGTTTCTCATAGAGTGCCTGGGAGAGTGTCTGGTCAACAACATCCTTCTGGCCGAATAACTCAGCAAGCCTGCCCCTTGGCCCCAGACATTCTTCGCGGATCAGATTTTCATATTTGGGAAGTTCACCGGGAGAAATGGATTGGGGTGACTCAAAACGTGGTGCTATTTTTCCTGGCAGAATCTCCAAATAGACAATTTTTCCAATATCTCCCCATTTTTGACAATTAATTTGCAGGACATCGGATTCAACCAAAGTACAGGAAAATACACCCTGATTGTATATGGATTGAAAACAGGTCAGGATGGTTGAGGTCAAACGCGAAGGATTAGTTAATAAATTTTGATTTTGAATTGATGCCATAAACGAACCACTATCTCACTGGGGTATTGAAGAAATTATAACTTACACTTCATAACCGATGGCCTTATACCCCTTTTTCCTCTTTCCAAACATACCAGCCAATACTGGCACCTGGTCATCGACATAATCATAGATGATCACTTCACTTTTCCGGTCATAATTGCGGTGAAGTCGACCTGCATACTGTGCTACCGTTCCGCGCCAGGCAATCGGCAATGCCAAAAATAAAGTGTCAAGGCGAGCGTCATCAAACCCTTCCCCCAGATACCTTCCTGTGGCAATGATCAAACGTTCTTCATCCTCTG
>JAGUYX010000029.1 GCA_020061145.1 Anaerolineales bacterium
ATACCCGTCGGTCGCGGTGTACATTTAATAACGGTGAATGATTATCTGGCACGCCGTGACGCTCGCTGGATGGCGCCAATTTACAACCTGCTGGGGTTGAGTGTGGGCGTGTTGCAAATGGCTTCCCGCACTGAAAACGGTAAAAAAGCTTTCCTGGTTAACCTGGAAAAAGAATCTCCGCACGAAGACCAGGATCAGCTCGAACTTGTCGATCGTGCGCAAGCTTATGCTGCCGATATCACCTATGGCACCAATAGTGAATTCGGATTTGATTATTTGCGCGACAACATGGCCATGCGCCTGGAAGACCGGGTGCAACGCGGTCATTATTACGCCATAATCGACGAGGTCGATAATGTATTGATCGACGAAGCGCGTACACCATTGATCATTTCTGGTCCTTCGCACGATGATTCGGAATGGTACGTACGTATGGCGCAGGTGGTGCGCCAGCTTAACCCCGAAGATTATGAAGTCAGCGAAAAAGACCGCACCGTGACACTGACCGAGATCGGGGAAGTGCATGTTGAGGAATTGCTCAACATGCAGTTGCGTGATCCCGACCGCCCAGAAGACGTCACCCTGGAGCAGGCTCGTGTCCTGGGATACCTGGAGCAGGCATTACGCGCCCAGCATCTGTTTAAGCGCAATAAGGATTATCTGGTCCAGGCGGGCAAGGTAGTGATTATTGACGAATTTACCGGGCGGTTAATGCCCGGCAGGCGCTGGTCGGATGGGTTACACCAGGCAGTCGAGGCCAAAGAAGGTGTGCGTGTTCAGCCCGAAAATATTACCTACGCCACCATTACGATCCAGAATTACTTCCGTATGTATGAAAAACTGGCCGGTATGACCGGTACGGCTCTAACCGAGGCCGAAGAGTTCAGCAAAATCTATAATCTAGATGTGCTTCCCATCCCCACCAACCTGGAGTACATGGCTGACCGTCCGGATCATCAATTAATCGCTCTGGAAGCTCGTGACGAGCTGGGATACAAGTATGTGTACTACACGCGCGAGGATAGTCCGGATCGCGCACCTATCTTCTGGAAACGTAAAGATTACCCGGATATTGTCTTTCGCAGCGAAGAAGCCAAAATGCGCGCCATTATGCGCGAAATTTTACAAATGCACGTCAAAGGGCGCCCGGTGCTGGTTGGCACTACCTCGGTCGAACTGTCTGAACGTATCTCGAATCGTTTACGCGCTGAGCCGCTCAAAAAGCTGGCTCAGATTCTGATCTTGCGGGCGGCCTGGTTCCGGCACCATAACCAGGAAGAAGATGGCCGGGCTGTGACGGAACTGGAGTTTCTGAACGAAGCCCTGGAGCGATTGAATTTAACTCAGATGCGAAAACTGGCTCGCGAGCTCGAAATCAGCCTGAACCCGGAAGACGATGCGAATTTACCTCTACTCCTTGATGCTCTGGGACTGGCGCCTGAAGATCAACCCCGCCTGAATGCAGCCCTGATGGGTGGAATCCCCCACCAGGTGTTAAACGCACGAAAACACACGGAAGAAAGCCAGATTATCGCCGGGGCAGGCGCTTTCGGGGCAGTAACGATCGCGACCAATATGGCCGGTCGTGGGGTCGACATCAAGCTGGGTGGAGAGCTGGCAGAAGAAATCCTGGCGGCAGTGAACCGTGTACTCAAGAAGGCCGGTGTCGATGATCCGTATAATCTCACCATGGAAGCCCGCTACCAGGCGCTGATCGAAATGGACGAAGCGGAATACGGCGTTTACACCTCGGAAGTTGGTTACTTCAAACAATATATCGAAGAAATGGAAAAGGTTCGCCAGTTGGGTGGTTTGCATGTTATCGGCTCCGAGCGGCATGAAGCCCGGCGAATCGATAACCAGTTACGTGGGCGCGCCGCTCGCCAGGGCGACCCGGGGTCTTCCCGATTTTACCTGTCTATGGAAGACGAGCTGATGCGCCTTTTCGGCGGCGAACAGGCAGATCAAATGCTGCGCCGCTTAAGAGTGGACGATAGCATGCCGCTCGAGGTTGGACTGGTGAGCCGATTAATTGAACAGGCACAGACCCGGGTGGAAGGCGCCCATTTCGACACACGAAAACATTTGCTCGAGTACGACGATGTGCTCAATTCCCAACGGGCAAAGATTTATAAACAGCGCGACCGGGTCTTCCTGAAGGATGATTTAGGTGATGATGTCACCGAGATGCTGCGGACTGAGATTAATCAGCGTGTTCCTGAAGCGCTGAACGATCCAGAAGGACCCTGGCGCCTGCTCGCCTGGCTTGAACAAATCCAACCCACACTGATCCTGGGAAATCACGTCATCCCTTCCTTTACCATCCAATTAATCCTGGACAGCCTGGGAGACGGCACCTATCGCCGGGCAGCGATCCAGGAAGCCATGTTCGGTATTATCGAAAAATCCGTGATTGCCGAGCATAATCACCTTCTGCGCTCGGTCGAGCAACTGCTGGCCCAAAGCGAAGCGGCGCTTGAGGCGCAAATATCGGAGCGGTTAGAGGTTGTTGATAATTATTTTGACAGCCTGCGAGATATATCCACAGATGAAATCGAGAACGGCGGTCCACGGAATGCCCGGCAGGCGCTGGATGAATTGAGTGAACTCGTTCACCTGCCTATCCGCTGGGAGCGAGAACAGGAAAGGTTGTTCAACCAGGATCCGGAAAAGCTCCATGAACAAATCTCAGAGGTAGTCGAGACCAGCCTCACCCTACAAACAGTTCGCCGGTTGACCGGGGCAATTTCCCGGCGTGTCGACGAAGCCTTCGACCTAAATCCCGCCGAGTTACCGGTTGACGATTGGCGCAATATCACACAATATATTCTCGACACTTTTGAATCGATTTTACAAAGTCGCTATCAAAAACTGGTAGGGTCGAATGGTAATCGTGGCTTGATCGTCCAGGACTTACAAAGAGAACTCGAACGCCTGCCAGAAACGCTGCACCAGGGACATGTGCTGGGACTCCTGTTACAAATATCCCAAGGCACGCGGACAACCTTCGATCGGAAAACTCATCGCCGCATCAAAGAGCGAACCACCCGCCTGACCTACACCTACTATGCCGCGCATCTGCTGGATAACCTGTCTTCTGAAGATATCACCGCAGCGGTACTCGAACACCTGGAAAAAGCACAAAAATCGATGCAAAATGCCTGGGGGGTGGCAGAATTTGCCCGCCTGGCCAGAACCCGATTCGCCGATATGCCAGAGCAAGCCCAAAGAGGCCTGGAAATTGCTTTGAATGGGCAGGATTTCCAGGCGATTCTGGAAAAAACACCACAAGATATCGAAGGGGATTTGCGGTCCAAAGTAATAACTGAATTTGGTCGTCAGGCATTAACCGAAATTTATCGGGAGCTGTTACTGCGGGTGATCTCCGAATTGTGGATCGAGTATTTGACCCAGATGGAAGCATTACGGGTCGCTATCGGGCTGGAAGCATATGGTCAACGGGACCCGTTGGTGCAATATAAAGGGCGCGCCTCAGAGCTTTTCCAGCAGTTGTTGGGAAACATCCGCCTGGGCGTGGTCACACGCATGTTCACCTTCCGACCACGCAGCCTGGCGACCACACAGAC
>JAGUYX010000184.1 GCA_020061145.1 Anaerolineales bacterium
AGCACCAATAGCGACCAGACCAGCCCGATTACCAGTAATACAACCTGCAGCATGGCGCCAATCCCGGCAGCGTCAGGAGTCCAGGCGAGGTCTGCAGTGCCAAACAGGTTCCAACCCCAGCCAAATGGATCTGAAATGACCGATATCACGTAACCGGCTTTCGGGATGGCGAAGGAAACGGTGAAGGCGATCCAGGAGAATAACCCTAAAGGGAGCAGGCTCTGAGCAGAAAGGTGAATGGCTTTACGAAGGGTCAGGTTGCTGCCGGATAAAACCTTGCTTCCCCAGGCAGCGGCGATGAATGCGCCCGGCAATATCAGCAGATTGAGCGCCAGAAAACCGGCCGCATAGCCAAACCAGCCAGATGAACCGATCGCCAGCGCAGCGTTTTTCAGCCAGCCCCACGGACCGGTGAATACTGCAGTAAATGCCAGGGCGCTGCCCAGCATGACCAAAGCCAGAAAGGCTTCGTCCAGACGGTTAGCCGGTTTTTCGATAGACAGATCCTGCCCGAAGGGGCGCAGGTTAAGAGAAATGTTGTCATACGGGCAGACGCGCAGGCATTCCATGCATAACCCGCACGCCGAGCTGTCTTTCAGCGCCAGCGGATACAAGCCCCAGGGGCAGTCGGTATAGCAGGTCTTTTCACGATGGTCGGCACAAATTTCAGGCTCCTTAACCCGAACCTCAAGCGGGGCGGTCTTGGCGTAAATCCCTGTAAAGCCGCCTATTGGGCAGAGGTAGGTGCAAAAAGAGCGCCGTTCAAACACCAGGCTCATTCCGGCAGCCAGGAGGATCAATCCCAATAGCACCCAGGCAGTGAGGCGCGGATCGGTAAGGGTCAGGGCGCTGAACAGCCCTATGACCAGGAAAAACCCCGCTTGCAGCCAGAGCCCCCGCAAACGCGATGGCCAGCGTAACCCCAAACCACGCCGCCGGATGAGCTTTTGAACCAGCGTGCCGTTTTGCAGCCATTCGCCGGGCATGGGTAACGGGCAAATACTGCACCAGGAACGCCCTCCCAGGGGGATGAAAACCAGCTTTAACGTTGTCCACCAGGCGATCCAGACGAAGATAATGGCAAAATTGTGGCTGCCTACCCTGGTGCCAAACAAACCAGCCAGGAGGGTGAATAAAAATCCTGCCAGGGTGAATATACGCGCCAGAAACAACGGCCAACGACTGGCAACCAGACGTCGAATCCAGGGAACCGCAGCCAGATCCAGGCGGTTGACGGCAGGCGGCTTTGTACTTGCCGGGGGTTTTGTGCGGGTTTTCAGGCGAGCCAATTCTATGAGGCCATTCATTGTCGTTTCCAGACCACCAGACCAACCGCCAGCAAGCTCATTAACAGTGTCGCCCGCCAGTATAGGAGATTGGTGCCTACCTTGAATTTTCCGATCATAAAGGGGTGTAAGTTGCCGCAGGTGACCGAGCAACGCATCTGGTATGTACCAGGCTTGCCGGCGATAAAAGTGATCGAAGCCGGTTGTCCCGGTTCTGCTGCCAGGGAAAAATCATAACCATCGATTTCCAACCCGTGCACCACATCTGTGGAGCGCAGCTCGATTGTCACCCGGTCGCCAGGGTGTACCTGAAAAGTCGCCGGGGCATAAGCAAACTGGCTTGCTTCCACCAGGAAAAGATGTTCCGTACGTGGTGTGACTTGCGCCGGGAGAGGCAGAAACAGAAACAGGCTGGCGAATAAGATCAACAAACCGCCTTGCCAGAGTCGTTTGCCGGAGAACCGAAGATTCACAGGTAGCCTCAGGGGATATTGGATGGCCCGTATTGGGCGTAAGTTTGATCGATGTACGCGCGGATCTCCTGGAGGGATTGCCCTTCTTTCATCAGGCGCATGGTATCCAGGGTGATGTCCACGCAGATCGAACAACCCAGGGCGTGATTGTCGAATACCGGGGAGCCATCCAAGTTCTCGTCGGCTACATAGCAGGCATAATTGGAGGTGTGCCCCATCGCGCCACAACCACAATAACAGGGGATCTCCTCCAGTACCTCCGGGTTGGCGACTGCAAACTGGTAGGCTTGCTGGACGGTGACAGGCGCTGATTGCACTTCAGCTGGCATCTCCGCCAACGGCGCCATGGAGAGACTCTGATCTGCCCCGGCGCCAGAGCAAGCAGTGAGCAGCAAAAGACCGATCAGTAAGGTTGCCAGCAGTATTGTGGATCTGGACATTTGCTTTACAACTCCCACAGGTAAGTTCAGACTGCTACCTATCATAAGCCTCTCGCTATGCCCCTAATAGTGACAATTATCATCAATAATATGTGAATACTTCCCGAGTTAATCAACCAGCCTGTGAGCATGCTCACAGGCTGAGTCTATCCATCCGGCTGGCACATGATAAGCGCCAGATTACGTAACCGAAATCAGGCAATATTGCCTAACCCTTGCGGTATACGTATTCTATTAAAGTAAATCAGTTTTCATCTGCTCATACTGCTCACGGGTGATTTCGCCGCGTGCGTAACGCTGGTCGAGAATTTCACGCGCTGTCGATGAGTAGCGGGCATCGGGTGCGCTGGGATTCGTGCCTGCCAGAGCGCGGATTGCCAGTACAGCAAGCGCGATCAAGCCACCCAATAACAGCAGCATCAACAATATCCCGATCAAACCAAATCCCATTCCAAATCCTGTCATCATATTACACCTCGTTTTCTGGACGCACTATCATCGGCAACTAGTTACGGTTACATGTGCCAGTGAAAGTTATAAATTTGCCCTCGGGTTAATGTTCTTCCGTCATTTCGATAAACTTGCCATGCCACGTATGTGGAAAAACCTGACCGTTATAACCATTCACGCTCAACATGCCTATCACACCTGCCTCGTTTTTTACATGTAATGTGTAATATCCGTAGAAGGCATCCGCTTCATCAGCTGATTGGGTGCCTGGCAAATTTTGTGCCAGATACTGATTGGCAAGCTGTATCGCTTCAGCGGGCGAGATGGGCATTTCCGCTTCGATATCCTGAGGCGTTGCAAAACCCTGGAAACCGCCACGGCCCATCATGCCCCCCATCATGTTCCCGCCAAACCCGGACATCATGCCGTATTTCAGATTCCACATCATATTTGGGCCGGGTTCAGGATAAACGTTCAGGCTGACAGGGTCGACGAGCACTTCCATCGCCCCAATCCCACTATTGGTTTCGATGATCTCCACGTAGGCATGATTGTCAAAGATCATGATTTCTTTAATGGCCAGGTTTTCATCGCCCACCTGTGCCAGGTAACTCTGGGCAGCTTCTTGAGCCCGCTCAATCGATAGAGGTTCAGCCGGTATCAGGCCGCCAGTGTTATACCCACCCATCATACCGCCCCCCATCATGCCTCCCCAGGGCGAAGCGTAAGGAGCGTTCTGTTGCAGGTTGTTTTCGGTAAATGGCATCCAACCCGGACCATAGGCGAATGGGAAGAAGACCATTCGTACCAGCAAATAGCCTGCGCTCAAGATGGCAAGCCCCAATAGAATGATGATCAAGATTAAAACGATTTTACGTAATGTATTTTGCTCGGTCATTTAACTTTCTTCCTCGCGGGCATATACACACAAACGGCGGAGGGGAGGCCCGGATTTCCGGACCTCCCTTTATCCAAATCCCGTCGAGGAGAACTTTAGTGGTGATGCCCGGAATGTTCGTGACTTGAACCAGATTTCAGGTATTTTTCTGGATCTTTGCTGAAGGCTGCCTTGCATCCGGGCGAGCAAAAGTAATAGGTTTTACCCTGGTACTCGACCGTACCGGCAGCGGATTTTTCATCCACTTCCATACCGCAAACAGGATCAATTGCCATTTTTCTTTTCCTTCCTTTCATAAAATTGTAAGAATTTTATTCAGCGGAGACGATCGGATAAGCCGCCTCCAATAGCTTCTCCGCCTGTAACGTGGATTTCACCGCGGCCTGCAATGTTCCTGAAGGTCTTTGATAGGGCGGGTTGAAAATCTCCAGTGAGGTGTAGCCATTCTGCCCATGTGCGACCAGAGTTAAGGGTTCGCCATTTTCTTCATAAACCAGCAACACCGCCATCTGGCAATCACACATATCCGTACCGTGGTGCGGGCAGGCGCAATCTTTGTGTGCTGCCCGGGCAGTTTGCAGGTCGAAAGACTGGCATACCGTCAGCCCTATGCTGGTCAACAGTTGCCGGATCAATAAAATAACGTGATCGGTGGGGATTTGCACCCCCAACAGGAAAGTCGTTTGATGCATGCCACTCACTTACCATTACATTTACCGGAAATCCCCGGTAATAAATCATCAAGTGTTCGATTTTTCTAACTATACTCGTCTTGCTTGACTTTACCTAGCGCTGATCTCCGTATACGCGAACAGGCAATTCTGCCTGTTTTTATCCCAAGGGGTATTTGAAAAATGTGTTGGAGCAGCTCAT
>JAGUYX010000071.1 GCA_020061145.1 Anaerolineales bacterium
GGTAAAACCACCCTGCTGAATGTAATCTCGGCTTTTATTCCCACCTGGGAACGGGTGGTGACCATTGAGGACACCGCCGAATTGCAACTCAAGCAGGAACATGTGATCCGCCTGGAGAAACGCCCGCCGAACATCGAAGGGAAAGGCGAAGTAACCATCCGCCAGCTGGTGATTAACGCCCTGCGTATGCGGCCTGACCGGATTATCGTGGGCGAATCGCGTGGCGCGGAAGCCCTGGATATGTTGCAGGCTATGAACACCGGTCATGACGGCTCGATGACCACCATTCACTCCAACAGCCCGCGGGATACCTTAAGGCGTGTGGAAACCATGGTGTTAATGGCAGGCATGGATCTGCCCTTGAAAGCCATCCGCGAGCAAGTTTCTTCCGCGGTTGACCTGATTGTCCATCTGGAACGTATGCGGGATGGCACACGCCGGGTTACCAAAGTGGCTGAAGTTCAGGGAATGGAAGGCGAAACCATCCTGATGCAGGAGTTATTCCTCTTCGACCAGACCGGTTTCCAGAACGGTCGGGTGATTGGCAAGCTCAAATCCACCGGCTTGCGGCCCAAGTTTGCCGAGAAGTTTGCGGTCAACAATATCGATCTGCCCGCGGGCATATTCGAGGTAGATCGTGCCCTGTAAACCAGCAAGAATCGGATGAAAAAACGCTGACGAGTCCACACGGAGACCGGAATGCCACTGCCTGTATCGCTACAACGCCGAGCTTTCCTGAAAATTCTCGGTGCACAGTTTGCCGCACTGGCTGTTCCGGTCTCGTACCAGCGATATTTTCGCTTTAGCGAAACCTTAACCCCCCGATTTTCATTGAACGTAGAAACGTTACCGTTACCGCTGGCCGAGTTGATTTCCAGTGTTCCGGATGCCTGGATTGATCAGGCAGGTTACCTGCAAGTCTGGAGTCAAAATCGGCTGGAAGCATCTCCGGCGCCATTGGCGCCAACCCAATGGAACCTTGAAAACCGGCGAAACTGGCATAAACTGGTAAACCACCTGCCCTGGGGAATCGTGCTGCATTGGTTTGGCGATCGAGATAACTATGACCGCACGATCAGTGGCTACTTACGAGGTTTTGACAGCCTGCGCCTGATCAACGGGGATTACATCCGCACCAGTGCGCATTTCCTGGTCGGTACAGCTAACCCTCTGACCCCACAGGCAATTGCCGGTCGGGAAATTGGTTACCTGCAAACACAATTGCCTGCCGAAGATGGCACTCCCTTTATGGCTTCTCATCTGCAATCTCTGGATTACCTGGGTTACAAAAACGGCGAGCAGTACTTTACCAAAGCGCTCGATTTGCTCACCCGCCAGAACCCGGCCAACCGGCACCTCCTCCAGGATTTATATACCGGTTTGCAGATCGATCCGAACCGGCGCACGATAGGTATTGAAATCGCCGGCTACAATTTCGATGACCCAGGTTACCTGCCCGATAAACAGCAAATCGCCAATGTGATTGGTTTGGTACGCGCACTGATGTTACGCTACAACCTGAGCGCCCGCCAGATCCTGGGTCACCATGAGCTGCAAATTGGAAAACCAGATCCGGGCAAAGGCTTTTTAGGCCTGATACGCTTTCTGATCGGGGTCCTTGCGCTGACCAGCCAGGATGAAAAATTCTTCAATCTCGTGTTTGGTCAATATACCTCTCCCGGGGAAGATCCGGATTGGGCGGTACGGGAATATTTTAAGTTTGTGCGGGATTATTTGGAGCTGACCTTGACCCCGGTGAGAGTTTACCGCTGGGAATCCATCAGTCAATACTGGCCATTTTTGGAACTGTTACCGGGCGCGAAACGAGGTGTTCCCGTTGTGGATGAGTATATCGCCCCGCTCGAAGTGCAATCGTCATTGCGCGGCAGCCTGTACCTGAAGCCGGAATCGCATGAAGGGATCGACCTGTATGCAGCTACCCGGGATCAAGGACATCAAAATCTACCTGCCCGCCTGATCGGCAGCGGAGTCTGCCTGTATGCGGGAGAAGTCAATTACCCGCATGGAGGCAAACGGGCTATTTTTCGCCACCGCCAGCCAGATGGGGCGGAGTTCTTATCTATCTACGGGCAATTGAGTGACCTGACCGAGCTCACACCGGGTAAAAAATACCCCGCCGGATATCGGGTTGGTTATACGCAATTGTTTACCCGTTATCATGATTCCTTCTTGCATTTTGCGCTGGGTTACGGTGCTTCCTGGGAAATTGGCTTGAAAAACCACCCACAGGTTCCCCTGAACGCGGGTCGCACCTGGATTCAACAGCATTATCTGGATCCTATGGCCTACGATTATCAACGCTTCCGGGTTATCACCCAAAACAATTCAAGGAGGGCCGGTCTGTTTGACTGATTTTAGTATTTGGATCATCCCTTCATTCATCCTTATCATCGAGCGAGAAATGTTAAAGTATATTCTTTTAGGATTTATCTGGCAAAAACCATCCACGGGTTATGAACTGAAGCATGCCCTGGATAACACAACCGGTAATTTCTGGCACGCATATCATAGCCAGGTATATACCACGCTACGCAAGCTGGAAGAAGAGGGGTTGATCCAGACCTTTGTTGAAAATGGTAATGATCATCTGACCCGACGGGTATGCTATATTACCGAAAAGGGAAAAAAAGCCCTGGTCGAGTGGTTGAATGACCCGATGATCGAAATCCCAAAAATGAAGGAAGACCTGCTTGTCCGCGTTTTCTTCTCGGGATTACGATCAATACCTGAAATCGAAGCAGAGTTACGGCTTCAAAAAAAGCTACACGAACAGCAACTGGCACTCTATCGTGATGCCAGACAATCTATAGGCGCAGACAAACAGATCGCAGAAACTAAAACGGTTAAACTGAAACCGAATGAACACAATGGCGATATGGATCCGACACTTACCCGGTTATTACAACACGCCACTTTCCGATTCGGGATCGCCTACGAAGAAATGTATATTCACTGGCTGGATGATTTGATCAAGGAATTGAAATCGGTTGAATCAATAGTATAATTTATCCAATCGCATAAAGTGGGTTGAGGTGCCCTGTCGCTGGTGTCTGGTGAATTATCCATTTGGTAATCCAGCGTTTCCCCCCGGATGGGCAGGGTTAAAGACGAAGCCGGTTAAAGTCCGGCGCTGTCCCGCAACTGTAACCTGAGGCATAGCCAAATTCCTCAGGAAGCCAGGTCGACCACCTCAACTGTGCTATCACACTCTCGTGGAAAGGAGGTGTGCACGTATGGTGTCGATCTACTGACCCCGCACCCGTCGCACCTCCCCTGCCAGCCCGGCAGGGGTTTTTGATTAATCATAAACCGGAGGTTCAGTCATGTTTCGAAAACTTTTCGCCGTTCTTGCCTTAATCCTTTCCAATTTCCTGTTTATAACTGCGTGCTCGCCTGCAGTAACAAACACCCCCACCCCAACCCGGGTTATCGTTGAACCAACCCAAACGCCTGTGCCGATCATCGATGACCTGGGGCGTCAGGTGAACCTGACGCCTCCCGCCAGGCGAATTGTTACCCTGGGTCCATCCATGGTTGAAAGTTTATATGCCATCGGCGCCGGTGAGTTAATCGTTGGTCGAGAAGAATTCTCGCTTTACCCGCCTGAAGCAGTAGATATCCCCAGCATCGGCAGCCTGTTCGGCTCCTTACCCGGCGAAGCGATACTCGCTCTGGAGCCCGACCTGGTACTGGCCCCAGAAATCATCTCACTGGAACAGGTTCAGGCTTTGGAAGGTTTAGGTCTGACGGTTTATTACCAGACTAACCCGACCAGTTTTCCAGAATTGTATGATAATTTGCGCGAGTTAGGCAGGTTAACCGGGCGTGAAATCCAGGCAGAAGAATTGATTGGCAACCTGGAGCAAAGGGTGGAAGCTGTAGAAAGTGCTTTACAGGGCATTGAAAATCGTCCCAGGGTGTTTTATGAGCTGGATGCCACCGACCCGCAAAATCCCTACACGACAGGCAGCGGAACCTTTATCGATTTGCTGATCACCATGGCCGGAGGCGATAATATCGGGCAGGGGCTGGAAGGCGCTTATGCCCAGATCTCCTCGGAGCAAATCATCCTGTCCAACCCGGAGATTATCCTGCTGGCCGATGCCGAATATGGCGTCACACCAGAGAATGTTGCCTCCCGACCCGGCTGGGAAACGATTCAGGCCGTTGTGGATGGGCGGTTATATCCTTTCGACCCCAACCTGGGTAGCATACCCGGGCCGCGCCTGGTAGACGGCCTGGAGACCATGGCACGGTTGTTCCATCCGGAGGTTTTTGAGAATTAAACCCATGCGAATACGCTGGCGTACTTACCTCGTCTTCATACTTTGCCTGGGTGTTGCAGGAATATTGAGTATCCTGTTTGGGGCAGCTTCACTGCCTGTCAGGAGCATCGTGGAGATAATCCTGGAGGCGATATCCGGGATTGGCCGATCGACAGACTGGCCCGAATCTTATCGAGTGATTCTATTGCAGGTGCGTTTACCCCATGCAGTATTGATCGCATTGACCGGCGGCGCACTGGCCAGCAGTGGAGCCGCTTATCAGGGCCTGTTTCGCAATCCACTAGCTGACCCATATTTAATCGGCGTCGCTTCCGGAGCCGGTCTGGGCGCGGTAATCAGCATGGCCATTCGCTGGCCGGAAGATCTGTTTGGGTACACGCTGATACCCGCCGGGGCATTTATCGGCGCTGTGCTGACGGTTATTCTGGTTTATTTCCTGGCGAGGGTGGATGGAATTGTTCCCCTGACGACCTTAATCCTGGCAGGCGTGGCGGTGAGCGCATTCGCTTCTGCGCTCACCTCCTACCTGATGTTGCGCTCGACAGACCAGTTATACCGGGCAATTACCTTCTTGCTGGGTGGCTCACCGGTCAGCGGATGGCAACCTGTGCTGGCAATCCTGCCCTATCTTTTAATTGCGTATACAGGCCTGGTCATGAGCGGACATCGCCTCAATGTACTCCAGTTTGGAGAAGACCAGGCCAAACAACTCGGAGTGCATGTCGAGCGGGTAAAAATTTTTATCATCGTGGTGGCATCCCTGACCACGGCTGCCGCAGTTTCCTTTTCGGGTGTAATTGGTTTCGTCGGCCTCATCGTTCCCCATACACTGCGCATTCTGGTCGGACCAGATTACCGCCACCTGATACCGCTTTCTATCCTGGGCGGCGCCGTGGGGCTGCTATTTGCCGATCTGCTGGCACGTGTACTGATGGCGCCTCAATCCTTGCCGGTTGGAATAGTCACGGCGCTGTTCGGCGCTCCTTTTTTCCTGTGGATTCTGAGGCAGGCGAAAACGCAGGTATTCTGGTAATCCCATGCTGAATGTTGAAAATCTTTCGGTTGCGTATAAGGAAAGGCTGGTATTGCAGGAAATCAGACTTCAAGTAAAACCTGGAGAAATTTACGGGGTAATTGGGCCGAATGGGGCTGGGAAAACTACACTGATTCGGGTTTTGAGTGGCATCCTACGACCTCTGAGAGGCAGAATTTCCTGGGAAGGGCAGGATCTACTCCGCTTATCGCCCTCCGCCAGGGCCAGGCTGGTTGCGGTAGTCCCTCAGGCACAGCCTCTGGGAGGTGCCTTAACTGTCTGGCATACTGTGTTACTCGGACGGACGCCGCATATGAGCTGGTTGGGAAATCCCAGCCAGAAGGATATTGCAGCCGTCGAACATGCGCTGGAAGTCACGCAACTGGAACACCTGGCGGATCGCCGTAACGCAGAACTCTCCGGCGGAGAACAACAAAGAGTGTTGCTTGCCCGCGCCCTGGCTCAGGAGACTCCTCTCCTCTTGCTCGATGAACCCACCAACCACCTCGATTTGCATCACCAGGTGTCCTTCCTGGATTTGGTGTACGATCTGTCCAGGCAGAAAAACCTGGCAATCCTGATGGTGATGCACGATCTAAACCAGGTTGGTATGTATGCTGACCGGGTGGCGTTAATGGATCAGGGCAGAATCGTCATCGAAGGCGAGCCTGAGCAGGTACTTAATCCCGAATATATCGAGAGGGTATATCAAATTCCGGTCAGCAAATTGAACCATCCAGTAAGTGGAAAACCGGTTCTCTTGCCCGGCAGACACAAAAGCGATTAATCAACTTGATTTCTACCGGCTATAAGACAAAATTGTGCCTGCGTCACTGAAAATATCCATATCCCGGAGGAACCACCTCATGTGGTATAACCCACTGATCAGCCTTATCCTGCGGTCGCCCTTACACTGGTTATTATCCAATCACTTTTTACTGCTCAGCTATACGGGAAGACGCAGCGGGAAAACATATTCTTTACCTGTAAATTATGTCCAGGACGAAAATCAACTCTGGATAACCAGCTTGCGGAACAGGACCTGGTGGAAAAATCTGGTGGGGGAGCAAAAAATTAATATCTGGTTGAGGGGTGCAAAGATTCCTGCGCATGCTGTAGCGATTCTCGATGAAATTGATGTTTTTCTGGGTCTGGCACGCTATTTTGAATTAAGGCCAGATCACGCCAAATATTTCGATGTTCATCTGGATGAAACTGGCGCAGCGAACCAGGACGATCTGAAACTCGCCGCGCGAAAACGGCTGGTTGTGCGAGTATCCTTACCTGAAATGGACTGACCCTCAGGGCAGAGAAAAGCTCACACTTTCAAAATAGCAGTTCCCTTCCAGGTCTTCCTCTGTGCACAGGCTGATATTTGCCACCAGCAAATCCCCGGACGTGCCTCCCGGTGCCTCGCCACGTAAATAAGCAGACTGGTTGCGCCCTAGGGTATCGAAACCGCCAGAGCAATCGCGATCATCCGAGGTGAACGGGCGGTTGGTTTGGGTATCTCCCAGGACTTGCCCGGTGGATACATTACGGATCAGAATTCTGGCCGATTCGAAGCTGGCAAAATCAAAATTTTGCACCAACAAAAAGGCATTTGGTACACCACAGACATGGAGATTAACCGCATCTACCGAAAAATACCATTGCGAAATTACTGGGCTGAGCTGAGGTGGATAAGGGGGAATAACTGGCAGGTCATCCGCCTCTCCATCGACTTCGGTCGTCCTTCCCCACACCCAACAATATTCATTCGCTTTTCCTGACGGGCGTTCGATAAACCACCAGGTACCGCTGGCATCTTTGCCGTAGACCGCCGCAGATTTTCCTGCTCGTAGACCACTGACCCAGGCATAACTTCCCCCCGGTCCTTGCCGGCAGTTTGTATCCTGCAGGGCGGTCAGCGTGGACACCGCCAGTGTGGGTGTGGGTGTGGGCGCGGGGGAAGTGGCAGTGGCAGTTGGTTTAACGGGTGTTGACGAAGGGGCAGGTTCCGATGGACTGGGTTGTTCAACTACCTCGGTCGGTGTGCTGGCAATTTCGCCGCCGGCCGGCGTGGTTGTCCAGGTGGGCGGATTAAGTGGTTCTGCCGCCAGTGCAGTCTGAGTGGCTGGTATGGCGAATGCCGCTTGAGAGGTCAATTCAGCTAAAGCAGTCGCTGCTCCCTGAGTTAAGAAAGTATCCTGACTGGCAGGAGGGGTCGGAGTAACGCTTGCAGGCAACTGGCAGCTCACCAGGACCAGAGTCATCAGGAACAAAAACCCCCCTGCAAATTTCAACCTGCTCAAATTTCCACTCCACGGCATGGCTTTTGCTCCTCTCAATATTAGAACAGAAAATGACTCACACTATGCAACTAACCGGATTAGATTTTCTTTATGAATATTGTAGCCAGATTTATATATCTCGCCATAACCCGGGTTAGAAATTTACCTCTACCAGCAAGGAATTTCATCCATGTCTTGATTATTTAAGAAAAATACTATACATATCGTGTGAAAATATACACAATCCTTCACCATTTATTAATGCAACTCTACCCAAACCTTAGTATGTTCACGCAAAGTTAGTTTATATACTACCCTGGAGACAAAAAGCTGCCTAAGAAGAACGAGGATTTCGATTGATGCCTGAACAAATACCGCGTACACTCAATCATTTTTCGTATTTCCGCTTTACGCACAACTATTACCAGCTTTCATTATTAGAAAAACAAAAATTTCAGGCGCAATTTTTCGAGAACATCAACAAACTAGCCGCTACAAGCTGGCTTTACCAGGTATATCCGGCAACGACCGATGCGGATATACTGCTCTGGAGCGCCCCCCCGGAAATCTCTAACGGGCAAGAACGCCAGTTTTTCTCCGATTTTGCCTGCCAGACCAACCCTTTACGCCACTTGATATCACCTGTACAGACGTTGTGGGGTTTTACCCGCCCTTCTCAATACACACGGACACGATCCACCCAGGAAATTGATCCATTCAGCCCAACAAGAAAACCTTACCTGATAGTTTATCCTTTCGTCAAAACCACATCCTGGTACCTGATGAGCCGGGAAGCTCGCCAGGGGATGATGAACGAACACATCCGGATCGGTAAACAATATCCACAGATTACGCAACTACTCCTGTATTCTTTTGGATTGCAAAACCAGGAATTCATCGTGGTGTACGAAACTGAAGATTTACCTCTGTTTTCCGACCTGGTCAACGAATTGCGATCCAGCGAAGGACGCCGCTACACAGAACGAGATACCCCCCTGACGACTGCCATCTACCATACCCATCAGGAGACGCTGGCTTTATGGCTCTAGATACCAACGAGACCATCGGAATTTTATTGATGGCGTATGGCAGCCCGGATAATCTCGATGAAATGGAAGCGTATTTACTGGATGTGCGCGGAGGCCGGCACACCCCACGTGACCTGGTGGAGGAAATACAGGAAAGATACGCACTGATCGGAGGCCGATCACCCTTGCTCGACCTGACCCGCCAACAGGCGGGCGCCTTAGAAAATGAACTGAACCAGCGTTTTACCAACCTGCGGTTCCGCGCTTATGTCGGAATGCGGCACTGGCAACCACGGATCCAACAGGCAGTGGAAGAAATGACCAGGGATGGCATTCGCCACGCGGTGGGTCTGGTCATGGCGCCACATAGTTCCCGCATGAGCACCGGCGCCTATTACGCTAATCTGGATCAGGCTTTGGCAGCTACGCGTTCCCCTATCCAGTTTGTACGAATAGAAAGCTGGCACGATCACCCAGGTTTGATTAAATCTCTCGCGGAAAACGCCGCGAATGCGTTTCAATCTTTCGCTCCCGAACACCCTTACGTGGTTTTTACGGCGCACAGCCTGCCTGTGCGTATTTTAAAAAATGGCGATCCATATGCAAACCAGTTAATCGAGACTGCCCAACTGGTCGCAAACACACTGAAATTGCCGGAAAACGGTTGGCGATTTTGTTTTCAATCTGCAGGCGCCAGCGAGGAACCCTGGCTGGGTCCATCGATTGAAGAAACTATTCCCAGGCTGGCGAAAGAGGGTATTCGTAATTTGCTCGTCGTACCGGTTGGGTTCGTTTGCGATCACGTCGAAATTTTGTACGACCTGGACATCAACGCCAGAAAACTGGCTGAAGAAAGAGGCATTCATTTCGAACGCGCCCAGTCCTTGAATGCCAGCCCTGCTTTTATAAAAGCCCTGGCAGATCTGGTAACGGCGCATATTTCCGGCGCAGTTAATCCAGTCTACGGATCGTAACCGCATGCATATACTTTGTATTGGGTTGAATCATCGCACTGCCGCCGTCGATCTGCGCGAAAAGATGGCAATCAGTGAACATCAGGCGCGCGTGGCGCTTTCCAGATTAGGCTGCGGTAATTTGAAAATTGGCAGCCTGAGCGAGATGGCGATTCTCTCGACCTGCAACCGGGTTGAGGTTTATGCAGCCGGCCCAGACCTGGATTTTTTAGCTCTGGAGCAGTTCTTGAGTGAAATCCATGGCCTGGGTAGCGAGGTATTCGCTCCTTCCATGTATAAACTGGCGGATGAGGATGCTGTACGGCATCTCTTCCATGTTGCAGCCGGGCTGGATTCACTGGTAGTGGGCGAACCTCAAATCCTGGGGCAGGTCACCCAGGCTTTTGGTCTGGCACGCAGCCAGAACTCCATGGGGAAGGTGCTTTCACGGCTTTTCCAATCCGCCATACACACCGGGAAAAGGGCTCGCACTGAAACCGCCATTGCCCGTAATCCGGCATCTGTCGCTTCCATCGCAGTACATCTGACAGAGAATATTGTCGGCGAACTGGCTGCTGCCAGGGTTGTTTTGGTTGGCGCCGGAGAAATGGCTGAAGGCACGTTGCAAGCGCTGGTCAAGAGAGGCGTGCATCGGGTGACCGTCATCAATCGAACGATCGAGCGAGCTCGTGAGCTGGCAAACCGCTGGATGGGCGAACCAGCTACATTTGAGTCCTTGCCAGGCGCCCTGGCAAGCGCCGATATCCTGATCTCGTCCACCAGCGCTCCGCATACACTGATTCACCCCGTTGATGTACTGGCAGCCATGCAGCAGCGAAGCCGGCCTCTGGTGATTATTGATATTGCTGTTCCGCGAGATGTCGACGAAGAAGTCAGGCTCATTCCGAATGTCCGCCTGTTCGATATGGATGGATTGCAGGATTATCTGGAACAATCGGTTGAATTACGCGCCCAGGAGATTCCATTGGTCGAAAAAATAATCCAGGAAGAGATCGAAGCCTTCTCGGCTTTTTTGCAAACCCTGGATGTTTTGCCGATAATCGCAGATTTGCGCCAGAAAGCCGAAGAAATCCGCCAGCGAGAATTGGAGAAAACTCTGCGAAAATTATCGAACCTTAGCCCTGCCGAAATCGCTGCTCTGGAGGCGATGACAACCGCCATGGTGAAAAAATTACTGCACGATCCGATTCAGGCCTTACGTGAGCAGGCGGGCGGGCCACAGGTCAGCGAGTTTACTACCGTGACCCGATCACTCTTTCGGTTGGACAATAATTTGATGACCGAATCGATCCCCCGCCAACCAGATTATTCGGATGTGTCTTCATCTTCTGGAATTTGAGGGATATTACATTGTTGATGCTGATATTCGCAACCAGACCTTCCACATTGGCTCGCTGGCAAACCAGTTGGGTACGCGAGGCTTTACTCGCCAAACATCCTTCCCTGATATGTGAAGAAAAAGTGATCACCACTCAAGGTGATCGAATATTGGATCGCCCCTTGCCCGAGATCGGCGGAAAAGGGTTATTCACCCGCGAACTGGAAGCCGAGTTACTTTCCGGCGCGGTACACGCAGCCGTACATTCACTGAAAGACTTACCGGTCGAAAATCCACCCGGATTAACGATCGGTTGCATCCCGAAGAGGGCGGATGTGGGCGACGTCCTGTTGAGCAACAAGGGTCAAACTTTGCATGAATTACCGCCTGGCGCAGTGGTAGGCACTTCCAGCCTGCGCAGGTCTGCCCAGCTTCTGGCAGTGAGACCAGACCTGAGGATTGCGCCTTTGCGTGGCAATGTTGATACCCGCATTCGCAAACTAAAAGCTGGCCAGTACGATGCCATCGTCCTGGCTGGAGCCGGCGTTATCCGCCTGGGGTTGTCAAGTGAAATCACCGAATGGTTGTCTCTGGATTGGATGTTGCCTGCGCCAGGTCAGGGTGCACTGGCTGTTCAATGCAGAGCAGACGATAAGCAAACACTCGAAATCCTGTCTGCTATCGAAAATCCTCAATCAAGGTCAGCCACGCTTGCCGAACGCAGCTTTCTACAAGCCCTGGGAGGAGGTTGCTCGGTACCCGTCGCCGCCTACGCCGAGCAGCGCGAAGATAAAATCCACCTGACCGGCGCGGTGATTTCGCTGGATGGAAAACAAGTTATCCGCTGCCAGGCAAGCGGGCAAAATGCCCACCAGGTGGGGCAGGAATGCGCCCAAATTGCGCTATCGTCAGGCGCGGCCGAAATTTTGTCGTCGGTACTGGCTGAATATACGGAAAATCGCCATGCAGCTTAATGGAAAACGAGTTCTGATCACCAGGCCTCGCAGCCAGGCTGAAACATTTGGGGAGAAAATTCGCGCCCTGGGTGCAATCCCGGTTTATTTTCCGGTAATCACCATTGCCCCTGTCCCGGATCCAACGCTGCTCGATCGGGCATTACATAAACTCCAGTGTTATGACTGGGTAACCTTCACCAGCGTGAATGGCGTGGAAGCGGTCTGGGAGCGGATGCAGGTTTTAGCCCTTCCAGGAATCCCGCAGAGTCTGCGTGTCGCTGCTATCGGCCCGAAAACGGCTGATGCATTAAATGAGAAAAACGTGTCTCCGGATTACATCCCTGATGAATATGTGGCAGAAGCTTTATTGCCCGGTATGGGTGATTTACGGGGACGTTGGGTGTTGTTGCCGCGTGCTGATCTTGCTCGACCCGCGCTCGCAGAGGGAATTCGAGCTGCTGGCGGAATCCCGCACGAGGTCACAGCATATCTAACCCTGCCTGAAGCGCCTGATCCGGAAGGGTTACAGGGAATTCACCAGGGCGTCGATTTGATTACCTTTACCAGCTCATCTACGGTAAGGAATTTTGTCGCACTGATGGAAAGTCACGGTCTCGACCCATTTAACTTGCCCGGATACCCACAGTTTGTCTGTATTGGACCGATCACTGCCCAGACTGCCTACGAATGTGGGTTTCCGGTTGAACGGGTCGCGGAGGAATATACCATCGAGGGATTGATCTCTGCGCTTGAGGCAATTTGACTCTTTTTGATCAGGATAAAAGATGGAAAATACGAGATTGGCCACTATCAATACACAAGTAAATGATACGGAATTGCCCAGATTAAAATACAGGCCACGCCGCCTGAGGCAGAATCCCGCTATACGCACTCTGGTACGGGAAACGAAACTTGACCCGGCGGATTTTATCCTTCCGCTGTTTGTCCGCCCGGGGACAGGAATTCAGCAAGAAATCCGCTCGATGCCTGGCGTGTTTCAGTGGTCCATAGACCGGTTGCCGCGAATCTGTGAGGAAGCAACGAATCTGGGTATTCAGGCAGTCATTTTATTCGGAATTCCTGCAGAGAAAGATGCGGTAGGTCTGGAGAACTTCGATCCGCAGGGTGTGGTCCAACGGGCAATCCGCACAATCAAGGCGAATGTGCCGGAAATTCTGGTTTTGACCGATGTCTGCCTGTGCGAGTACACGGATCATGGGCATTGCGGAATCCTGAACCAGGGCGACCAGCTCCCCCACCCACACCTGCCAGAGGGGTATGTGCTCAATGATCCCACACTGGAGATTCTGGCGCAGGTGGCAGTTTCCCATGCCGAAGCCGGGGCGGATATCGTGGCTCCCAGCGGAATGATGGACGGCATGGTCGGCGCTATTCGCCGTGCCCTCGACGAGGCCAGCTTCGAACACCTGCCGATCCTTTCTTATGCGGTGAAATACGCTTCGGCTTTTTATGGTCCCTTTCGCGAGGCAGCAGAATCGCCTCCCAAATTCGGCGATCGGAAATCCCATCAGATGGACCCTGCTAATGTACGGGAGGCATTGCGAGAGGTCGCCCTGGATATTGATGAAGGGGCGGATATGTTAATGGTCAAACCGGCCCTGCCCTACCTGGATGTGATCCGTCAGGTTCGCGAAGCGTATCCCCAGTATCCCCTGGCAGCCTACAATGTTTCTGGAGAGTACAGCATGCTCAAAGCCGCAGCCGCCAATGGCTGGTTGGATGAACGGACGGCTGTGCTGGAAACCCTGACTGCGATTAAACGCGCCGGCGCGGATTTTATCCTCACTTACCATGCCCTGGATGCCGCACGCTGGCTTAAGAATTGATTGGAGAGTTGCATGACTGACCCACACTATTCCTCTGGATTGACCCAAGGAGCGGCACAAGAACGCGCATATCACGACCGATGTATGGTGGAGGCAAATTTCGATCTGGCACCATTTACCATCGCCTGGGAGGTGACACGCGCCTGCGCTTTCGCCTGTAAACACTGCCGGGCGGACGCCCAACACAGGCCGGATCCCCGCGAATTGACCACCTCCGAAGGCAAAGCGCTGATCGACAGGCTGGCAGAGTTTGGCAGCCCGATCCTGGTGTTTACCGGCGGCGACCCAATGATGCGCCGGGACTTGTTCGAGTTGATTGCCTATGCGAATGATAAGGGCTTGCGTTGTTCCCTGACCCCCACAGCCACGGCTTTACCGACCCCGGAAAGATTGCTGCTGGCCAAAGAAGCGGGTATTCGCCGGATTGCCCTCAGTCTGGATGCCCCCCGCCCAGAGGTGCACGATGAGTTCCGCCAGGTCATCGGCTCCTGGGAGCGAACCATGCGTATTTTGAAAAACGCTTTATCCATTGGTCTGAGCGTCCAGGTTAATACCACCGTATCCCGCTTTAATGTCGATTTGCTCCCTGAGATGGTGCCTTTCATCCAGGAAGTTGAGGCTGTACAATGGTCGGTGTTTTTCCTGGTACCCACCGGACGGGCGCAAGCAGAATGGATGATTTCTCCTGAACGCCATGAGCAAGTTTTCAACTGGCTCTATGACCTTTCTCAGCAAGCTCCTTTCGACATCAAAGCCACCGCCGCGCCCATGTATCGCCGGGTAGCGATCCAACGAAAACGCCAGGAAGCCGGCGCTGGCGCTCCAGTGACTTTTCAAGGCGCCGGGTTTCAATATGCAGATGGCCTGCATCGCCCCACAAAAGGGGTGAATGATGGGAATGGTTTTCTATTCATTTCACACATGGGGGAAATCATGCCGTCTGGTTTCCTCCCCATCAGCGCAGGCAATGTACGCCAGGATAACATCGTGGAAGTTTATCGTTATCATCCACTATTTGAAGATCTTCGCGATCCTGAAAAAATCAAAGGCAAATGCGGTATTTGCGAATATCGCGATGTGTGTGGCGGGCAGCGCGGCCGGGCGTATGGACTTACCGGTGATTACCTGGAAACCGATCCTGCCTGTCTATATGAACCCAACCCTGTTACGCTGGCGCAAAAAGGTTATCTCCCCTGATGACTTCAACGAACCCTGAACCTGCCTCACGATTTTTACGCGCCTGCGCTGGCTTACCGGTTGATGCCACCCCGGTATGGTTTATGCGTCAGGCAGGGCGTTATATGCCGGAATATCGCCGGATCCGCGAAAAATTTAGCCTCCTGGAAATCGTCGAACGACCTGAAATCGCGGCTGAAGTCACCCTCCAACCTGTACAGGCGCTGGGTGTGGATGCGGCTATCCTGTTTGCGGATATCCTGCTACCCATCATACCCATGGGGTTGAAGTTGGAATTCGCCAAAGGAGAAGGACCTCTGATTCATAATCCCATTCACGGGATCGGGGATGTGAATCGTTTGCGCCGTTTAGATTCACGTACCGAACTCGGTCACGTTATGGAGACCATCCACCTCTTACGAGGGGAATTACCCGCAGAGGTCCCTTTGATTGGTTTTGCCGGAGCGCCATTTACCCTTGCCTGTTATATGATCGAAGGTAGCGGGTCAAGGGATTATCGTCACGCCAAGAGCCTGATGCTTAGCCAGCCGAAAACCTGGCAGGCGTTAATGGAAAAAATTAGCGAAGCCCTGGTCGATTATTTACTGGCTCAAATAGATGCCGGTGCGCAGGCAGTCCAGCTTTTCGATTCATGGGTTGGCGCGTTGAGCCCGGCTGACTATGTAACTTACGTACAGCCATATTCAAGTTTGGTTTTGCAGACGGTTGCCAAAACAGGAGTACCGGTGATCCATTTTGGTACCGGAACAACCAGCCTGCTCGAACATATGCAGGCTGCGGGAGGCACGGTTATCGGTCTGGACTGGCGTGTACCCCTGGATGACGCTCGCCGGCGCCTGGGATGGAACCAGCCGGTTCAGGGGAACCTGGATCCGGTAGATCTTTTTACGCCTCTTCCAGTGCTTCAGCAGCGAGTGGAAGATGTTCTACACCGGGCTGGTGGTCAACCCGGGCACATCTTTAACCTGGGACACGGAATCCTGCAACACACACCGGTGGAAAATGTTCGGGCAATTGTGGAACTGGTACACGAAAAAAGTGCGGAATTACGGGAGTCGGTGTAATGAAATCAGTGATGATCATCGGCGGTGGAATAACCGGTCTGAGTGCAGCCTATTTCCTTCAAAAGCAGGCCGATCAGTCTGGCGTTTCACTGGATATTGCCATCCTGGAGCAGGCTGATTATTGGGGCGGAAAAATCCGTACCGATCGTGTGGAAGGCTTTGTTATTGAAGGTGGGCCAGATACTTTCATCGCCACCAAACCCTGGGCGATGGAGTTATGCCGGGACTTGGGTCTGGAGAGTCGTCTGTTTGGTACAAATCCCCATCAAAAGAACACCTATGTCCTCCACCAGGGCAAGCTAAAGCCGTTACCAGATGGCCTGACGATGATGATACCCACACGCTTCATGCCAATGCTGCGGACGGAGTTGCTTAGCTGGCCAGAAAAGCTCCGTATGGGAATGGATTTTTTCATCCCGGCTCGTGAGGATGCGCCTGACGAGAGCCTGGGAGCCTTCGTCAGCCGGCGACTGGGTCGGGCAGCTTATGAGAAGCTGATTGAACCCTTAATGAGTGGTATCTACGCCGGGGATGGCGATCAGCTTTCACTTAAGGCAACCTTCCCAATTCTCCATGAATTGGAATTGCAATATGGGGGCCTGGTCAAAGGTGCGCTGGCCATGCGAAAAAAATCCAGGCCAGGTCATCAGAATGGTCGTATGGCAGGAACCCCTAGCAGCCAGGCCGGTATGGCTGTCCCCTCCAGAACAGATACCTCGCGCAGCGTATTTCTAACGCCCAAAACAGGTCTGGCGGAAATTGTGGAGCAGCTTGTCGCCAGGCTGAACGCCAGCGGAGTAGATTTACGCCTGAAGACACGGGTTACCAGCATTAGGAAAGCTGGAAATGGCTACCGGCTTGAGCTGGCCGAAAAAAAGCACATCGATGCAGACGCGATAGTGCTTGCTTCCCCGGCATTTGCTTCTGGAAATCTCATCGCGAACCTGGATTCTGAACTTGCTGGCTTACTGCAGGAAACTCCATACGTTACCACCGCCACCATATCTCTGGCGTATCGCCAGGCAGACTTACCGCGTTCCTTGGATGGATACGGGTATGTCATACCACGCCGGGAAGGCCGGCAGGCTTTAGCCTGCACCTGGACTTCGACAAAATTTCCCCATCGCGCCCCAGAATCGATGGCGCTTTTACGCGTGTTTGTTGGCCGGGCAGGTCAGGAAGAACAAATTCCCTCGGAAGAACCAGAATTGGTCCAAATCGCACGGAACGAGCTCAAACTGACCCTTGGAATCACCGCCCAACCGGTCCTTACCCGAACCTACATCTGGGAAAGAGCCATGCCGCAATATAACCTGGGACACCCGCACCGCTTACGAATTATCGAGGAACTTCTGAGCCAGTTACCCGGAATTACCCTGGCAGGGAATGGCTATGGCGGAATCGGCATTCCAGACTGCATCCACTCTGCTGAGACAGCCGCCGGGCAGGTCTGGGCTTACCTAAACCAACAATCAGAAAGCATAGCATGAATATTTCACGATCCAGGGAATTGTTTCAAAAAGCTTTATTGCTTTTACCGGGCGGGGTTGACTCACCCGTCAGAGCTTTCCGAGCCGTGGGTGGGCAACCTCTGTTTATCGAACGCGCCGAAGGCGCATATCTTTACGATGTGGATGGTAATCGTCTGATCGATTATGTACTTTCGTGGGGGCCTTTGATCCTGGGGCACGCCCATCCGGCAGTGATCGAAGCGCTGGTAGAAGCCATACATAACGGCACCAGCTACGGAGCCCCCAGCCCATTAGAAATCGACCTGGCTGAGCGTATCCAACGATTTATGCCCGGCCTGGAGATGATCCGTTTTGTCAATTCTGGCACCGAAGCTACGATGAGCGCCATCCGTCTGGCGCGGGCTTACACACGACGAAATAAAATCATAAAATTCGAAGGTTGTTATCACGGACATGCCGATCTTTTACTGGTCCAGGCCGGTTCCGGCGTGGCGACTCTCGGCTTACCAGATTCACCAGGAGTCCCTGCGGATACAGTTCGGGACACACTGGTCGCACCATACAACGATCTTGACGCGGTTGAATCTCTTTTCGGCCGTTTTCCCGAAAAGATCGCCGCGGTTATTGTCGAACCAGTTGCCGGGAATATGGGGGTTGTTACCCCACAAGCTGGCTTTTTATCCGGATTAAGGGCGATTACCCAGAATTTCGGGGCTTTGTTGATCTTCGATGAGGTTATGACAGGTTTCCGCGTTCATCCAGGCGGAGCGCAGGCGCTTTATCAAGTAGCGCCAGACCTGACGACTCTGGGTAAGGTTATCGGTGGAGGGCTCCCGGTTGGCGCTTATGGTGGAAAAAAAGAAATAATGCAACTGGTAGCTCCAGCGGGTCCGGTCTATCAGGCCGGGACGCTGGCAGGAAATCCATTGGCGATGACGGCAGGCATTGCCACACTGGAAATACTGGCAAACGAGACAGTCTGGTCACGGATAGTCGAAGCCGCCATAGCCTTGGAAAAAGCTGTTAATGAAGCCGCGCGCCAGGCAGGGGTTACTGTACAACAAACCCGGGCAGGCACCATGTTTTCTACATTTTTCACCGAAACGCCGGTTATCAACTGGCAAACTGTGAAAACCAGCAATCTTACCCGCTTTAAGCACTTCTTCAAAGCGATGCTGGAAAACGGTATTTATCTGGCGCCGTCACAATTCGAAGCCGGGTTTGTATCCCTGGCACACACCCCTGAAATAATCGGAAAAACCGCTGAAGCAGCTCACAAAGCGTTTATGCAGATTCCGGAATAATTTCAACATGCATTATTCCTGATGAGGTTTTCTGTAGAAAATCGCCTTATATATTTCGGCCACGATCAAGGCTACCAGCCCTAAACCCATCGACAAGAGCAAATCCGGCAGCATGAGCATTTCCGTTTCGAATATATCATTCATAAATGGAACATAAATCACCGCTAGCTGTAGCAACAAGGTGAGAATAACCGCGCCGATCATCGACGGGTTACTGAATAAACCCTGCCTGACCAGTGGAACACGCTCGCCCCGCGTGGTGACTGCCATGCTGATCTGAGAGAAAACCAGGGTGGAAAAGACCATGGTTTGCCAGTAATGGCCGTTGGGTTGCTGTAACCAGTACACAAAGCCAACCCCCAATGAAACCAGAGTCATGATCACCCCATAAGACAGGATGCCCCGGATCAGCGGGCGGTCAAAGATGTTCTGCGATGCAGGATTCGGCGGTCGTTCCATCACATCTGCTTCAGCAGGCTCTATTCCCAGCGCCAGGGCCGGCAATCCGTCGGTTACCAGGTTCATCCACAATATCTGCAGCGGCAACAATGGCAAAGGCATGCCCAAAAAGGGGCCAAATAACATCACCAGGATTTCAGCCGAGTTACAACTGAGCAGGTATTTTATAAATTTCCGGATATTGTCATAAATGACCCGCCCCTCTTCCACCGCAGCCACTATCGTGGCGAAATTATCATCCAGCAAAACCATATCAGCAGCTTCCTTGGAGACATCAGTGCCAGTAATCCCCATGGCAACCCCAATGTCAGCCCTTTTTAGGGCCGGCGCATCATTTACACCGTCTCCGGTCATCGCCACCACTGCATTCTGTTTTTGCAGGGCTTCCACCAGACGCAACTTGTGTTCGGGCGAAACACGAGCAAATACGTTAATCTCTATGGCGGCTTTCAGTAATTGATCCTCGGACAATTTATCCAGGTCCTGGCCGATCATATAGCGGCTATCAGACCTGGCTATTCCCAATTGTTCAGCAATGTGCCGGGCAGTCAGGGGATGGTCACCGGTAATCATAACCGTGCGGATTCCTGCAGACCGGCATTTCTTTACTGCTTCTTCGACTTCTGGCCTGGGCGGGTCGATCATACCCACCATACCCAGTAAGATCAAATCGCGCTCCAGGACTTCTTCAGATATTTCCCGCGGCATTTGATCCAATGGCCTGACTCCAACGCCGAGAATACGCATTCCCTTGGCTGCCAGACCATCATGCGCCTTTTGGATGCGCTCCCGCCAGATTTCATCCAATACCTCCTGTCGCCCGTCCACCAGTACATGGGAGGCAATGGTTAACATCCCGTCGATCGCCCCTTTGGTAAACTCCACGTAAACAGGTACAGCATCTAAATGACTGCGTTCCCAAATCGGAGAGAGGTTCACCGGTAATTGGTCCATGTTTTCTGGGGTCCGATGGACGGTGGTCATCCGCTTGCGGGTCGAATCAAATGGGACTTCCCCCACTCTTGGAAAGACTTTCTCAAGCTCAGGTTTCAACAGGCCAACTTCTGCTGCCGCAAGTACCAGCGCGCCTTCGGTTGGATCACCCAGGGCTTTAAAATGCGCCGGATGACTTTCATCCTCTTTCAGGTTGGCATCATTACATAGCGCCCCCGCAATCAACAGTAGATCGATCATTGAGCGTGCTGTTGGCTTAATTTCTCTTGCTTCTACCGGGACAATTTCCAATCCAGTTCCAGCTTCACTTTGTTTGAGGTCAAGCTGATGATTGGCGATATCCAAAACCGTGACAGCCATCTGATTTTTTGTCAGAGTTCCGGTTTTATCGGAACAAATAACATTCACTGAACCCAATGTTTCAACCGCCGGCAACTTTCGGATCAGCGCCCGCCGCTTAAGCATGCGTTGAGCGCCTAACGCAAGCGCAATCGTGGTGACCGCGGTCATGGCTTCAGGAACTGCGGCAACAGCCAGGCTGACCGCAGTCAGGAACATTTCCTCAGGATCCTGACCTTGTAACAAGCCAATCACAAAAATGAGGGCTACAATCACCAGCGCCACCACCGCCAGCACCTTGCCGACCTGATCTAAGCGGATCTGCAAAGGAGATTTTTCCTGTTCCACACCCTGGATCAAATTGGCAATGTTACCCAGCTCTGTATCCATTCCTGTTTCGGTGACGATAAATTCCCCCCGGCCATAGGTAACGATCGTTCCCATATAAACCATATTTTTTCGATCCCCCAATGGTTTTTCCGTAGTAAATACTTCCTCCGCAACTTTGTCTACCGCTACCGATTCACCGGTTAATGCAGCTTCCTCGATGCGTAAATTAATACTCTCCATTAACCGCCCATCAGCGGGGACAAAATTTCCGGTTTCCAGGACGACAATATCACCGGGAACAATCTCGCGAGAAGTAATTTCCATTACTTCACCATCGCGGCGAACGCGCACGGTCGGAACAGCCATTTGTTTTAGGGCAGCCATGGATTGTTCGGCTTTATATTCTTGTTGGAAACCCAACGCGGCATTCAACACCACAATTAACAGAATGACAATCCCATCCTCCAGGTCGCCTAAAAAGAACGAAATAACCGCAGCCACCACCAGGATTAACACCATGATGCCCGATAGCTGGTCCCACAAAATCGACCAGATGCTCCGGCCTTCACGTTCGGTAATTTCGTTTGGGCCGTACTTTTCCAGTCTGGCTGAAGCTTCTGCTTTGGAGAGACCTTTTTTGGAATCTGTCTCGAAATGTTCCAATACAGCTTCACGTGAGGATTGATACCAGGGTATCACTATCGTCTACCTTTCTTAATTGAGAAACCTTACGATGTAGTGTAAGAGGGAATTTGTGATTGCTTGACAAAAACAACGCTTCGGAAATTTATTTTACCGCAAATGCAAA
>JAGUYX010000136.1 GCA_020061145.1 Anaerolineales bacterium
TGATCAGGGCGCTTGCCTGGCAATGCTGGAGGATATACTTGAGCTTGTCCTCCTTGGTGGTATGGTTGATAACCACAAACACCCCACCGGCTTTCAGCGCCGCAAATATGCCCACCACGCTTTCCACCGAATTGGGCATGTAGATGGCGATCCGATCGCCGCGCCTGACCCCATGCGCCTGTAAAGCCCGCGCCAGGCGGTTTGCCATCTGCTCGAGGGCGGCATAGGTCAATCGCTGGTTGCCGAAAACCAGGGCAGTTTTATCCGGCAATCGGTTAGCGCTGTGTTCGAGGAAATCCTGGACAAGCATAAGATTTTTCGGTAAAACCTCAGGCCTGCTCTTTTTTACGGCGTACGTAATTGGCCAGGCGGGTGATGGAATCGAAATTGTCCGGGGTAATTTCGTCTTCTTTCACCTGGATTTGCATGCTTTCTTCGATATAGGCGACCAGCTCCATAATCGCCACCGAGTCGACGATGCCCTCTTCGAGCAAGGAGGCTTCATCGGAATAATGGTAGCCATTTTCGCTGAATAAGATATTGCGGGCGATATACTCTTTGATTTGTTCTTCAATGGACATCGTTGTAACCTCTTTGGGCCAGAGATGTGTTTGGCGAATTGTTTGGTTTGGCCGGTGAGCTATCCCGGCTTGTAATCTGATCCAGGGCAACCAGGCCCCCTAAAAACAGCCAGCCAAAGACGCTCGACCGGAAGCCAACCAATCCCACGTTATAAACGAATGGAATCAGCCAGTCGCCGAGCATCCCGGCGGTTAACATGCCGGCGATCCCGCCCACCGCGCCGATGGCGTAGGCGCGTTCAAAGCCGGCCGGTGCAGTTTTAATCAAACGTAACCCGATCAGCGTGATTTTCCAGAAAAACCACAGGAAGAAAAGCAGGCCAAAGACCCCGATTTGGGCGACAATATCGATAAAGTTATTGTGGGAATTAAACTCGACCGCATACCCTAGAATGGGAAAGAGCGGGGTGTACCAGTAATAATTCGCCGGGCCAAGACCCAGGAAGGGGTTGACCTTGATTATTTCGAACATGATCTTCCAGGCTTCGGAGCGGGTCAGGACGCTGTAATCTTCGTTGCCGGTGACCAGGCCGGGGATATCGACAAAATTCAGCAGCAGGATCATCGCGCCTGCCAGGACAGCCATGGGACGTAAGCGGGGTGCGCCGATCCAGAAGATGACCATAAGGGCGGCTATTGGCGGCAGCCAGCCGGATTTCCAGTCGTAGGCTACCACCACGCTGAAATACAGCGTACCCGCCAGCACGAGCAGTAAGAAAACCCGCATAGAACGGGATAAACGATGGTTGAACAGCCCCTGGCTGGCGGTATGGACCACGATCCACAACCAGAACAGGCTGGCAGTGGATCCATAGGCAAAATTGCGATTTCCAAACCGTACCAGTTCTGGCGTAAGTCGGGTGAGTATAAACAGGATGCCAATACCCACAAAAACCCAGACCATCCGTTTGAGCCAGATCGTATCTTCCACCAGGTAAAGCACCAGCAGGTAGCTGAGCACTGTGATGATAAACACCATCAGACCCCCGAATTGAGCCCGCAGCGGGGCCTGATCAGCCGCGCTGAACCAGGGTAACTGCCCGTTGATGAAAGCCAGAATGGCCACTGCAATCATCCACAACAGGGGGATTACCGTGCTGGAGGGAGGCAGGTAAAGGTACTTTTTGATCAACACCATATCAACCAGCAACAGCCCTCCCATCACGGCGACCAGGATGATGGACACGTTGATGCTGGTATTGGTGCCGGTGCCGATGGTGTAATTGACCAGGTAGCTGGCTACAATCAGCCAGATCAGGCCTTGTTGCATGTTCCGGTAAAGATAGATGACTCCCATCCCGCCGCCAAGCGCAACCAAAACCAGCAGGTACAGGTCGGTATTGGCGATGAATGCCAGCAATCCGCTGAGCGCCAGGACGCTGGCGGCGATCAGATTAGATTTGTTCGCGAGGACGAATCGCTGAAACCAGGCCAACATGCCCTGCTGGCGAGAATTGTGCGTTAACATATCCGTTCTTTGTCCACGATCAGGTTCAGGCCTTGAGTCTCTGGAAGGGTAACTGTTCGATAAGGTCTACAAAACCGGGTAAAACAGCCGGCCAGGTGTACTCTTTTTCCAGCTTATCCCGGGCGTTTGTGGCCAGCCGCTGGCGTAAAACCGGCGATTCCAGGATTTGAATACAGGCTGCGGCAAAATCGTCAGGCGTATCCGCAATTTTCAGCTGCTGGTTAGCCTGGAAGGCCAATCCTTCGACGCCTTTGGATGTGGCGACCACCGGAGTACCCAACGCCATGGCTTCCAGGATCTTGATGCGGGTGCCGCCGCCGCTCAGGATAGGCGCCACGCTGATCCACGAGTTTGCAATCTCCTGACGGATGTCAGGCAGATGCCCGGTTAGCAGTACATTGGGAACTTCAGGCAGTTTGCGCCCGGCGTGATCCCCGGTAATTACCAGGCGAGTCTCCGGCAGGGTGTGCTGAATCAGCGGTAAGACTTCACCCACAAACCAGCACATGGCTTCGTAATTTGGTTGGTAACGAAAAGAACCCGTAAAAATCAGACGTTCTCGCTCCGGTTCTGGCTGGATTGTACTATAGTCTGCCATGTCGACGCAGTTCGGCACAACCCATACTTTTGTTAGTTCGATCCCCAGGCTCCCCAGGAGCGATTTTTCCTGCTCGGAAACCACCGTACACAGGTCAAAATTGGATAGCAGATAACGCAGGTAGCGCCTGTGTTTCCAGTAGGTCATCCCATGCCGTATTTTGCCCTGGATCGACGGGGCGCTTTGAACCCGGTTCAGGTAGATGCCGGTTTCCACCTCTTCGAAAATTGCCGGCAGGTGGCTGAACACAGGCGCATATACCGCCATATCAAACTGGGATGCAATCACCAGATCGATTTTCTGGCGAGAAAGCACCTCCCGGATCGTTTTTTCGACGGCTGGAGAATAGGTGTTGATGACCGAGCGCGGCGTCGGGCTGAAGAAACCCAACCTGGCGTCCAGGCTGGCCGGTTGGAATTCCCGGTAAGGCAGCGGAATCACCTCCGTGCAATATGCGGATAGTTCTTCCTGGCGCGGGTCGCCGTCAGCAGGGTCAAAAAAGCTGATCAACACCAGATCATGTTGGGCGGACAAGCCTTTGATCAGGGAGAAAATGCGTAACTTGGAGCCATTGTCTGCCGGGTAGGGATACCAGCGCGAGAGAAATAAAATGCGCACCGGAGGTTCCTATTCGTAAAAAAATGGTTCCCAGGGAGAGCCGGTGAACCTGGCTTTTAACTCCTGGTAATTGGCGATGGCTGCGCTGAGGGTTTGTTGCGATTGCCGGTATGTTTGCGGGGCGACGGGCTGCAGCTCCACACCCAGAAACTGCTGGATTTCCGGCATGATCCGCGCATAATCCCGGGCAAGGTCTTCGTAGCGGATTTCCAGGAGGGGGTGGGTGGAAAATAAGCGGTCATATTCGGTTTCCCAGCGGCGGGTTTGTTCGAAATCCTCCAGACATTCTTCATAATCCAGCTCGATCACAGGTAGTTGACGCTGTTCCCCGCTCAGATTGATCCACGCACCGGTTTTTTCGGCGCGCTTCTTCGAGAGATGCGTTTCCAGGATATTCTGCCGTTTGATGTGTAATACATGGATCTCCTCCCGGGATTCCAAATAATCCCAGATGGGCGCCAGGGGTGTCTGGTGGGCGTGATAATAGAATATCTTGAACCCCACCGCCTGAATGTTTGCAGGCTTGCGGTTGAAGACATATTGCTCGGTAAATTGGATCGGATCGGACTGGTAAAGCTTCAACGCGCGCCCGTGTTGAGGATAACCCTCCAACCCCCAACCGATCTGTTCCGGATTTTTAAACATTTCTTCAAAGGCGACGATATTGGGGTGCGTATTTAATAATCCCCGCAAGAAATTTGATCCGCTGCGCGAACGACCCAGGATAATAAAGCGGGTATACCCCGTGTGACCTTCCAGCAGGCCAAGCTGCCGGGCATAATCGTGAAGTTGAGGAGTCCAATTGTTTTTCAAATACCAGACCTTTTGTTTGGCGCGCCTGATCAGGTCCATCCTTCAAGACCGTCCGTTAGGGCTGTTTTCTGCCGGGTAAGTTCGCATTCCGCCGCGCTGTCTGAAGTAATCCCAGATACCCTGCCACATGGCGTCCCGGTGAGGCAACTGCGAGCGCCATTTCGGGCGCACAGACCAGGCTAATAACGTGCGCCCATACTGCAGCCAGACAGCCGCCCAGACTCGCAGCGGCGCCCGGTGTTTTTGCAGCATGAACAAACGGTTGCGCGTGCTGTAATAGGTTACATTCGGGGAAGGCTGGTAATCGCGCTGGACGCCTTTGTGCCACAATCTGGCAGACGGGATGTGCACAACTTCCCAGCCTGCCCGGCGGGCTCGCAGGCACCATTCGGTTTCTTCCCAATAATAAAAAAAGCGCGCCTCCAGCATGCCAACCTGCTCGATCACTTCTCTGCGCACCATCAGAGCGCACCCGGAAATCCAATCTACCCTGCGTGGCCGGGAAAATTGCCCGACATCTGGCTCATTTTGCGCAATATGGATCGATTCCCAGTTGGCCCCCAGCTTCCCGCCGGCAGATTGGATAACGGCCGGTTCCGAGTGGTGGTATACCAGCGGGCCGGCGATCCCGATTTCAGGGTCGGGATGGGCGTGTTTCACCAGTTGTTCCAGGCAATCATCTGCCAGAAGGGTATCTTCGTTGAGCACCAGCACCCAATCGGCCTGTAGATCCAGGGCTGCCCGGATACCCACGTTGTTATTTCCGGCATACCCTTGATTGTCTTCAAGCTGAATCAGGTGCACGTGAGGAAATTCGCTTCGAATGGCTTCCACGGAGCCATCCGTCGAGGCGTTGTCCAGCACAATTACCTGCTGGCGCGGATAGGTGTTTCGCCGCAGAGATTCCAGGCAGGCCAGGGTATCTTCCCGGCGATTGGTATTGAGGATGACGCTGATAACCAGCGGGGAATCAGACATATCGCCAGTCCGGGTTTTCAGTCCAACCAGGCAACCGGGAAATTCCGGGTAATTTCGATCTGGTTGAATTTCTGGCTGCGGCGCGCGCCATGCTCCTGCACCCAGGCAGCCATGGCTTGCAGGCCTTCCTCCAGGGTGACATGCCGGCGATCGCCAAATACCTGGCGGACTTTTTCATGCGCTGAATACGCATCCTGCACTTCGTTGCGCGGGGGAAGGTAAACCAGTTGCGGTTCCACACCCATCGCCCTGGCGACAGCCTGAGCAAGCTCGTTTACGCTGTAGGGCGTATCCGCGCCGATATTAAAAACCTGGTTGCGCGCCGCGGGGATCTCGACGGATTCTGCAATCAAGGGAGCCACATCACGGATATGGCTGAAGGCGCGTGTCTGCGTGCCATCCCCGAAGATCGTCATCGGTTTGCCCTGTAAGATCTGGTTCATAAAGATGCCGACCACATTGCGATATTTATCGCCGATGTTCTGCCGCTCGCCGTAGACGTTGTGAGGCCGAAAGATAATGTAGTCCAGCCCAAACATCTTTTGGTTGACTGCCAGCTCCTGCTCCACTGCCAGCTTGGCGATTCCATACGGATCTTCGGGATGCGCCGGCGTTTCTTCGGTCATGGGCAGCTCCGGGCTGCTGCCATACACGGCGATCGAAGAGGTGAAAATAAAACACTTCACGCCGTTATTGATCGACGCGTTGATCAGGTTGATGCTGCCCATCAAATTATTGGTGTAATTAAAGCGTTTGATGAAATGGCTCAGACCTTCGGCGGCGTAGGCTGCCAGGTGGAAAACGTAATCGAATTTTTCCTGGGCAAAGAGCGTATCGATCAGATTGAGATCGTTGATGCTCCCATGAATGAAGGTTGTGCCATCCACCAGGTTGTCGGTAAACCCTCCGCTGAGGTCGTCCAGTACGACCACCCGGTGACCTCTCTGGATCAGCTCCTGGCAGACATGGGAACCGATAAATCCGGCTCCGCCGGTGACGAGTGATTTGGGCATGTTGCTTCTGATTGTCCTTTACTTATTTTCCGAAAAGAAGATGGTAATTCTTCCGCAAAGCTGAGCGATTAATAATCGCCATCAACAGCAGGGGCAATCCCAATCCGGTCAGATACAACAACGGTTGTAACACGATCTGATATCCCAGCAAGACCGGTGCCAGGTGATATACCCCGCGTGCAGTGTACTCCAGAACCGGGGAATGAACCAGATAAATCCCATACGATCTTTTCCCAAGCGATTCAACCTGGTTGGGGAGTGGCGGAGTGAAATCTGGAAATGCCAGAAAAGTAAAGATAAAGAAAAGTGCATATACTTGGTCGACGAATGTCTCTCGTGGGCCGATCCAGTCCTTTCCGGATGCCTGTAAGATCAACTCCCATTCCACCATACCTAAGACAAAAAATAAGATCACTCCGGAAAGTAACCACCAACGAACACGATAGAGTACTGGTTTTAATACTTCCACATTCAGACCAACGACCAATCCAAGAGAAAACCAGAAGATAAAGCCAGGAAATAACCAGCTACGGGAAATGAAGCCAATCGGTGCCAGCAGTCCGGGTTCTATTCCAAGCAGGATCTGGTAGCGCATAAAAACCACCAATCCCTGCAATAATGCTGAAAAGAAAAGGAGCAATTTCCAGTTTCTTCGCGCCAATGGAACCAGGAAAGGCGCTAAGAGGTACATCTGAATCAACACCGGGACAAAATAATAGGCATCTGTGACTCGGCCTTGTAATACCATGCTTACCATCTCAAGAATATCATATCGCTCACCCTGGATTATTTTCAACGACAGGATGACCAACGACCAGATTAAGAAAGGAATGAACAGGTTCTTCGCCCGGTTGAGTACAATCTTCCAGGAAATGGTTTCCTGCGTACGCCCGGTGGAAATGGCGACAAAAAAGCCCGAAACAAATAAAAAGGTGGGAATTCCATAAATGACAATCTGCTCGATGGCTCGCAAGCCATAATAAGTTAACCCGCCGAGCTGATCGAAATTAGGGACCGAAACCTCGCGATACCGATCGGTCCAAAAGAACATGGAGATAAACCCCCAGGCCGAGGCGTGGTAGAGGATAACAGTCATCACTGCCAGCCCATTGAGATATAACAGGCGTTTGATCATCAGGGGGTGATTTCTTGCTTTCCGGTATGGAGATCAGCCAAATAAATAGGCATAGGTGCGGCGAAAGGGTTGGAGATTTGCCAGGTACATCATCAGCAAGGGAACAAAGAAGCCGATAAAGAGCAGAAA
>JAGUYX010000064.1 GCA_020061145.1 Anaerolineales bacterium
CATGATCCGATGATGCATGGGACATTCCAGTTTCATGCAGTCAGTGCGGCGTATTTCTTACTGGGTGATTCAGATTTTTCCGCCCGTGTACCGGCTGTCCTGTTCAGCATTGCCAGCCTGGCCTTTATCTGGTTTTTCCGGCGTTATCTGGGCGTCACCGGTATGCTTTTCGCCGCGGTGCTGTTTGTAATTTCTCCGTATATGCTGTATTACGGTCGTTATGTGCGGAACGAATCCTATGTGGTGTTTTTCGGCCTCGTCGCCTTGTGGGCGGTGCTCCGTTACCTCGAAGATGGGCACAATCGGCATCTGCTGTTATTAACGGTTGTCACCGCACTCCACTTCACCACCAAAGAAACATCTTTTATTTACGCGGCACAAATGTTAGTCTTCCTGGGATTGTTATTTCTCAGCCGGGTAACCCGGCAGGAGTGGCAGAGTAACCGGAACCGGACCGTTTTTCTAATCTGTTTGATGCTGGCTATTGCACTTTTTGGGTTGGCGATCAGCGAAATTATATTCGGTGGCCAGACCCTGGACGGCGGCGAACCAACCCTGGCAGAGCCAGCAGTTCCCGGGCAGGACACAAATCAGTTTGAGCTGGGTACCACTCCGCTGGTGCTTACGGTGTTACCCGCAACTCTGGGGATTTTGGCATCAGTGATTGCCATATATTTCTTAATCAAAGACCTCGGCAGTCATTATTTACGATCTGAACGCTCCTTCGGGTTGATATTGTTACTCGCAACTCTGGTATTGCCCCAGCTATCACCCATTCCGGTGCGTTTTATGGGCTGGAGTGTTCCCGATACCCCCGGCGCAATTCAATCCATGACCGGTAGTGAAGTTTTACATTTTGTCGTCTTTTTGGTGCCGATGATTTTCACGGCCGTATTGATCGGCCTGTGGTGGCACAAAAAATTATGGTTACTCAATGCGGCGGTTTTTTACGCCATATTCATTTTCCTGTATACAACAGGTTTCACCAACCCCAGCGGAGTGATCAGCGGTCTGGTGGGATCATTGGGGTATTGGATGGCACAGCAGGAGGTCCAACGCGGCTCCCAACCCTGGTATTACTATCTCCTCATCCAGATCCCGGTATACGAGTACCTGGTATTTACTGGCAGTTTGATCGGTGTGGGGATTTTTACTCGGCAGCAGTTGAAAAAGCCCTTAATTGCGAATGATGAGACGGATGTGGCTGAGCTACCAGGCGCTGATGAATATCAGGAAACACAACCAGAGCAGCTGGAAATATCTCCAATATCAAATGAATCCCCGGTTGTACACAATCCTTCGACCGAAAACGGAAATACTCTGGCGTTATACCTGTTTATATTCTGGTTTTTCTCCAGCCTGGTTGCGTATACTGTCGCAGGCGAGAAAATGCCCTGGCTCACCGTTCATATCGTCCTGCCAATGATCCTGCTGGGTGGGTGGGGATTCGCACAAATCTTCGAGAGCATTCATTGGACAGAATGGCGTAATCGGCAGGGCTGGCTGATGATATTAACTTTGATTATCTTTTTGCTGAGCGTATTCGGAGTATTAGGCGCCCTTTTGGGAACACACCCACCCTTCCGCTCTCGTGAGCTGGAAGATTTACGCAACACGACCCGTTTTATCGGCCAACTGGTGCTCCTGGGTGCGGCAGGGTGGGGAATCTATCATTTTCAGAAGTTTTGGTCATTCCGAGAAACACTAAAACTATCGCTACTGGTTATGACGGGAATGGGTGCATTATTAACCGCCAGAACGGCTTTTCAAGCGTCCTATGTAAATTACGATGAAGGGACAGAGTTTCTGGTCTATGCCCACAGCGCACGCGGCGTAAAGGATGTGATGTCTCGCCTGGAAGAGATTTCACAACGCACAACGGATGGGCCAGGGTTGCGTTTTGGATATGATGACGATACTTCCTGGCCAATGACCTGGTATGCGCGCAATTTCTACAATCACCGTTATTATGGCAACCAGCCTGGCAGAGATTTGCGCGATTTACCGGTGATTATTGTCGGCGACAACAATTTTGGCAGCCTGGAGCCAGTCGTGGGACAGGCATATTACATGTTCGAATATATTCGGATGGTCTGGCCCAACCAGGATTATTTTGGCCTCACGTGGTCACGCATCTTTGATGCGCTGACCGATCCAGCCATTCGCCAGGGACTGTTCGAAATCTGGTATAACCGCGATTTCACTGCCTATGGACAGGCAGTGGGAAAAGAAATTACCCGCGACGAATGGAGTCCGGCTGACCGTATGCGCATGTACATCCGCAAGGATGTGGCCGCCTTGATGTGGGAGTATGGCACCGGCCCTGCTCCGGAAGAGGTCGTGGCTGACCCATATGAAGGTGGAGAAATCGATCTGGTAGCGGATACCATTATCGGGCAACCGGGGAGCGAGCCCGGATCCTTCAATTATCCGCACGATCTGGCAGTGGCGGCAGATGGCAGCTTATACATTGCAGATAGCGATAACCATCGTATTCAGCATCTGACCGCCGATGGAGAAGTCCTGCATACCTGGGGAAGTTACGGCGACCTGGCAAGCGGGGCAGCTCCAGGGGGAACATTCAACCAGCCCTGGGGATTGGCAATCGGGCCGGATGGAGCCGTGTATGTTGCCGACACCTGGAATCATCGCATTCAAAAATTTACTCCCGAGGGCGAATTTCTGCTCATGTGGGGATATTTCGGTCAGGCTGAGGCTCCCGAGGCATTCTGGGGACCGCGTGATGTGGTTGTGGATGAACAGGGGCGGGTTTTTGTCAGCGATACAGGGAATAAACGTGTAGTGGTCTTCGATGAATATGGCCAATATCTGAACCAATTTGGGGGTTTTGGTCTGGAGCCCGGCTTCCTGGATGAGCCGGTCGGTCTGGCAATCAGCCCGGCCGGTCAATTGTATGTGGCGGATACCTGGAATCAGCGAATTCAGATCTTCCAGGAAGTCGAAGAAACCTTCCAGTTGGTTAATTATTGGGATGTAGCTGCATGGTACGGGCAATCGCTAGAAAATAAACCTTATCTGGCGGTGGATGAGCAAGGCAATATATTCGCCACGGATCCAGAGAACCCGCGCGTGATTCAATTTGACGCACAAGGTCAGTTTGTGCGTTACTGGGGCAAAAACAGCAGTGGCGCAGATGGTTTTGGGCTGGCAGCCGCGGTCGCAGTAAATCCTCAGGGAGGTGTCTGGGTATCCGATGCGCGAAACAATCGACTGTTACATTTCAGCCTGCCTTAAGTTATTGCCAAAGCAGTGTTAATTATCGTGGTACCGATTCCAGAGAGCGCGGTGGTATAATCGGTGCGGCATGCCTCCAATCGATAATCGAGAAGTGGGAGATGAACCTTTATGAAATTACATGAGTATCAATCGAAGCAGATCTTCGCCCGCTATGAAATTCCAATCCCACGTGGGCGAGTGGCGGCTACCGCAACACAGGCGAAGGAAATCGCCGAGGAATTGGGTGGCCGCGTTGTTATTAAATCGCAGGTGTTGGTGGGAGGTCGTGGAAAAGCGGGAGGAATTCGCCTGGCGAACAATCCTCAGGAAGCTGAAGAACTGGCAACCAAAATCCTGGGGATGGAATTGAAAGGTCTGCCCGTCCGCAAAGTCCTGGTTGATGAAGCTGCCGACATCAAAAATGAAATCTATCTGGGGGTGACCAACGATCGAGCAGCGCGTAAACCAGTGATGATGGCTTCTTCCGCGGGCGGCGTGGACATTGAAGAAGTCGCCCGGGTAAGCCCCGAAAAAATTTTTCGAGTCCATATCGACCCTTTATTAGGTTTGAGAGATTATCAGACACGGGATCTGGCAGCCGGTATCGATTTGCCCCGTGACCACTGGCGGGATTTTGGCAAAATTTGCCGAGGGTTATGGCAGGCTTATCTTGAAAACGACGCAACCCTGGCAGAAATCAACCCATTAGTGATTACCGGTGATCAAGAATTGCTGGCGGTTGACGGCAAAATGCTGATTGACGACAATGGACTGTTTCGACATGCAGATCTGGCAGAAATGCGCGATCTGGATGCGGAAGCTCCAGCAGAGATTGAAGCACGAAAATTCGGTTTGACTTATATTAAATTAGATGGCGACATTGGTTGTATGGTAAACGGCGCCGGACTGGCTATGGCTACCATGGATATCGTAAAATTCTTTGGCGGTGAGCCGGCAAATTTTCTCGATATTGGGGGCGGCGCCAGCGCGGATAAAGTTGCTGCAGCTCTGCGTTTGATCCTGGCGGATAAAAATGTAAAAGCGGTTTTGTTTAATATCTTCGGGGGAATCACCCGGGGGGACGAGGTTGCCAGAGGTATTCTGGTCGCATTACAAGAAGTAAAAACGAATGTCCCGATGATCATTCGCCTGGTGGGAACCAATGCCCCTGAAGGGCGCGCTTTACTGGCAGATGCAAATTTAATCACTGCAACGACACTGGCAGAAGCTGCACAAAAAGCTGTCGCTGCTACAAAGGAAGGTTGATCCATGAGCATCCTGGTCAACAAAGCTACTCGCCTGTTGGTACAAGGAATCACCGGGCGTGAGGGATTGTTTCACACTGAGCAAATGGTATCTTATAAAACACAGGTGGTGGCTGGGGTAACCCCTGGGAAAGGGGGCGAGTGGGTTTTAGGCACCATCCCGGTGTTCGATTCAGTACGCATTGCAGTGGATTCCACAGGCGCCAACACCAGTGTTATTTTTGTCCCCGCACGATTTGCTGCTGACGCCATCTTCGAAGCGGCGGATGCCGGAGTAAACCTGATCGTATGTATAACCGAAGGTATTCCGGTTCTGGATATGATGAAAGTTCGTTCGTATATTGACCAAAAAGAGGTTCGCCTGGTTGGGCCGAATTGCCCGGGATTGTTAACGCCGGGCGAGGCCAAAGTAGGGATCATTCCCGGTGACATCGCCATACCGGGAAATGTAGGCGTCGTTTCACGTTCCGGAACTTTAACCTATGAAGTTTTGTATGCACTGAAAGAAGCAGGCATGGGCGCGAGCACCTGTGTGGGAATTGGTGGCGATCCGATCAACGGCACCAATTTTATCGACGTCTTGTCCATGTTCGAGTCGGATGCACAGACCGAAAAGGTTGTGTTAATCGGGGAAATTGGTGGCACAGACGAAGAAAAAGCTGCAGAATACATCGCGAATCATATGACCAAACCGGTAGTTGGTTTTATCGCCGGGCAGACTGCACCTCCGGGGAAACGTATGGGACATGCCGGCGCAATCGTCGAGGGCGGTACCGGTACTGCGATGGAAAAAATTGATGCTCTCGAAGCGGCGAATGTGAAAATTGCCAGGCACCCGGAAGAAATTCCGGAATTACTCGGTTAACAAATACAGCACACGCCCCATGAACCGGGGCGTGTGCTGTATTACAAATAGAGGGACGATTAATGCGCGCCGCGAGTGACCACCAGGGTCACAACCGTAAATTGGGCATTTGGGTTGTATTGCATGTTGATCGACAGACGATCGCCCTGCTCGTTCGTTCGATACAATAAAGCTGTATTACCCACCGAGGTATCTTGAGAGGCCGATAACTCCCACCCATATTGGGGTAATAATTCCTGGTAAAAGGACACTACATCACTGGCAGTACCGGCAACTTTGAACACTAACTGCCCACCATCTCGGGAGATATTTTCGTCATAATAACCTTCGGGAAGGGGAACATCTTCCGGAATACGACTGTCACCTGTGGTTTCGGTAGGCAATTCTTCTGCACCACCTTCCTCTGTTTCCGAGCCGGTTACCGGTTCACTTCCGCTATCGGTTGTGGCCGTGGGCGACTCACCACCGGTAAATTGTGAAGGGGGTGGGGTTTGAAAAGCGGGTCTGCATGCGGATACCAGCAACGCCAGTACCAATAGCATCCCCAATACGACTAAATAATTGGGACGCACTTTCATTTCTTCTTCTCCTGGGACGTGAGATAGGTTTAGGAAATTTATATACAGGTTTTCTATTGTTTTGTCAACCAAAAACCATCGTTTCTTTTAATACTATCATCCAATCCATCAGGTTTACCGAATAAAAACAAAACAGGCGCCTAAAACTTGCTCGCCTGTTTTCTGAATGATTTAATGGGCCAGTGTTTTCGGGTTACATGCGTTCATCAATATATTTGACAGCTTCGCCTACCGTGGTAATGGATTGAGCATCCTCATCCGAAATTTCGCCGCCGAATTTATCCTCGAAAGCCATGATCAATTCTACCAGGTCCAATGAGTCCGCTTCGAGCTCTTCGCGGAAGCGAGCATCCATGGTTACCTTTCCCTCATCCACACCCAGTAAATCAACAATTATTCCTTTTACTTCTGTAAAAGTGTCAGACATGGGTCAACCTCCTTGTTGTTTAGATTTATCTATTGTAATCTCGGCTTTCTGACTGTCAAGAGAGCTTGATTGACAGGAAGATACCAGACTGGTAAGATACCTCACAATTGACAGGAACACCACAGCATGGAAAAAGTTACGCAGATCGAAAGTCGAAAAGCGGATCATATCCGGATCAACCTCGAGGAACAGGTAAACTCAGGTTTGACGACAGGTCTGGAAAAATTCTCCTTCGAACACCGGGCTCTACCGGAACTGAATTTAGATCAAGTAAATCTTCAACAAACCCTGTTTGGAAAAACATTACAGGCGCCACTTCTGATATCTTCGATGACCGGGGGAACGCCGGAAGCTGCGCAGATTAACCGATATCTGGCGGAAGCTGCCCAGGAAGCGGGCATCGCGATGGGCCTGGGGTCACAACGGGCGGCCATCGAAAACCCCGCGTTAGAATCCACCTTTGACGTGCGCAAATACGCCCCAGATATACTACTTTTCGCAAACCTGGGGGCAGTGCAGTTAAATTATTCCTACGGTATTGACCAATGCCTGCGCGCGGTGGATATGGCGAAAGCGGATGGGTTGGTACTGCACCTGAATGCTTTGCAAGAAGCCCTTCAACCTGAAGGAGATGTGAATTTTTCTGGGCTGGCAAAAAAGATCGCCCGTATCTGCAAATTACTCCCGGTGCCTGTCATGGTCAAGGAGGTTGGCTGGGGATTTTCCGAGGCGGATATCCGCCTGCTCCGAGAGACAGGGGTGGCAGGGATCGATGTTGCCGGAGCAGGAGGCACCTCCTGGAGCCAGGTGGAAATGCACCGCGCTACATCTGAGGCGGATCGCAGGCTGGCGAGTGCCTTCATTAATTGGGGAATTCCTACCAGCGAGGCGATTCTAAATGTACGGCGAGTTGCGCCAGAGTTGATTGTTTTTGCGTCAGGCGGGTTGCGTAACGGACTGGATGTGGCTAAATGTATCGCCCTGGGTGCATCACTGGGCGGCCTGGCTGGACCCTTCCTGAAAGCGGCTAACGAATCGTCCTCCAAAGTGCTGGAGACAATTCTCGCCATTAAGAAAGAAATTCAGATCTGTATGTTTGCGGCAGGCGCGGGAAATCTGGATCAATTGCGACAAACTCGTCTGAAGCAACGATAATTTTCACTTTACCCAATTATTATCAATCATGCCAATTTTCTTGGGCCAGCCGTCCCATGGAATTATTCCATGTTTGAGGAACAGATGACATATCAAAATTATGCCTATCAGATGCTACCCCTTGTGGAAGACGAAATGCGCCAGGTGATTTTGCTGTGTCGATCTTCCTCCTTGAGCGAATCCACCGGTTTCGGAGGGGTTGGTTTGTGGGATGAGTTATATCAGATGCTGGTTTATCACATGGGTTGGGCAGAGACAACCGGTGAATCTGGAGGAAAACGCCTACGTCCGCTGATCTTATTACTGGTTAATGAGGCTGCTGGAGGCAATTGGCATCTGGTTACCCCGGCCGCCGCGGCTGTCGAACTGGTGCATAACTTTTCATTGATTCATGATGATATTGAGGATAACAGTCCCCTGCGGCATGGCCGGCCAACTGTCTGGAAAAAATGGGGGATTGCACAGGCAATCAATACCGGAGATGTACTGTTTACCCTGGCCCAGAAAGCCATGTTACGCCTGCAAACCAGCCTGGAACCCTCTCTGACCCTCAAAGCCACGCAAATTTTTCAGGATGCCTGTCTTGCGATCACCCAGGGGCAGTACCTGGATATTGCCTACGAAACCGAAAGGTTTTTGCCACTATCCACTTACTGGCCAATGGTTGCGGGGAAAACAGCTTCCTTACTGGCCATTTGCGCAGAATTGGGCGCCACTCTCGCCCAGGCAAGGCCGGAAACCTGTCAGGCATATCGAAAATTTGGACTGTATTTGGGCCTGGCGTTTCAAATCCAGGATGATATCTTAGGAATTTGGGGAGACACTGCCCTCACCGGAAAATCGGCCAGCAGCGACCTGCTTTCAGGCAAAAAATCTTTACCCGTCTTGTTTGGATTGGAACAGAAGGGTGAATTTGCCCGGCGCTGGCTGGCAGGTCCAATTCAGGTAGAAGAGGTGGGTGAAATCGCGAAACAACTCCGTGCCGAAGGCGCTTATGCGTATACTGATGAAATGGCGCAAAAGTACACCGAAAAAGCCTTACAAAACCTGGAAACAGCGATGCCCAGCCCGCACGGTGGGGAAGCATTAAGGTCGCTCGCCCTGGATTTACTACGGCGCAATGTCTGAGAGGGCATCAACCAGGATCAAATAAAAGCTGCAAACACCTGGTTACCCAACAGGCGTGCGTAGGGGGTTAAGCGTAAATGCAAGCCATCTTCAAAAGGTACCCACTCTAATAATTTCTGCCGAACCAGTTGTTCGATCTCTTTCCCATAAACATCGGAAAGGCTTTCTCCAAAGTGGGTTTTAAACTGGTTTGCCGATACCCCATCATTCGTTAAGCGGAGACCCATCATCATCAGCTCGCCCATTTCCGCCTGCTGGTCTACTTCAATCAGGTTAGCTGTCGCAGACGAGCGGGGAAATTGGCGATGTGCAGATTTTTCCATACGCTGGATGTACGCTCGGGGTGAAAGTATATTGGCGGTACGCACCCCGGCGGCGAAACCATGCGCACCTGCACCAAATCCCAGATAAGGAAGAGCCCTCCAATATTGGAGATTGTGCCGGCAAGCCCTGTATACATTATCTGTAGTACGGCGAGCCCAATTGGAGATTTCATATTGCTGATAACCTGCCTGATCCAGACGTTCGGCTGCCCATTCATACATTTCTGCTGCCAGGTCGGCATCCGGTTCTGGAAGCAAGCCCCGATCGGTCCAGTGTTTCATCGGCGTTCCGGACTCGAGGGTTAACGCGTAAAGAGAAAAATGGTCTGGAGAGAGATCGAGGGTCAGATTAACCGATTTTTCCCAGGTATCCAGTTCTTGATAAGGTAAACCAAAAATCAGATCCAGATTAAGATTGTCGAAGCCTGCATTTCGCGCCAGATGGACGGCTTCGATAACGGCAAAATAATCGTGTTCTCGTTCTAACAGGCGCAGCTCGTCCGGATTGGCAGATTGCACGCCAAGGCTGAGACGGTTAATACCGAGGTTGTGCAACCCCCTTAGGTAGTCCCCATCCACCGTGCCAGGGTTGGCCTCCAGAGTAATTTCTGTTTCGGGAACCAGAGAGTAACAATGGTTTATGGTCTCGAGAATCTGCTCCACCCAGATCAGCGGCAGCAAGGAGGGCGTGCCCCCCCCAAAAAAGATAGTGTGAACCGGGAGTTTATCCACGGCTGAACCTGCCACCTGGGATATTTCTCGGATCAGAGCAGCACAATACGCCGTAATGAGATTTTCCATCCCGGCATAGGTATTAAAGTCACAATATGCACAGCGGTGATGGCAAAAGGGAATGTGAAGATACAAACTATAAGGTACGGGCTCCATCGCCTGGGAGTATACCACTTTATAAAAGGCTGGTATAATCGCCGACGCTTACCAAAGCCAGGTAGATGAAGGTCGGATACACATCGCTATCCAAAACAATCGACCCATCACCAGAGAAAATTTATGACGGATACACCTACCTCATCAGGAAAAATTTGCCCTACTTGTGGAACGCGCCTCAGTGAAGATACAACCAAATGCGTGGTTTGTGGGGCAGATCTGACCATCAGCGCTAAAACTGGAAAAACATCCGAAAAAGGTGTCCAGGGAAGCCGGATGCCAGAAATCACATTAAGCCTGCCAATTGCACTCCTGATGCTGGCTGTGGTTCTCGGACTGGGAGCTTCCCTGGTCTTTATTCTGCTGAGAAGCACCGGTCGTGTGGTTGAACCCACTCCCACGGTCACCCCCACGCAAACTGCAACGCAAACAGTAACCCCCACACCGGAAACCCCCACACCCACTTTTACTCCAGAACCTACGCCAACTCCCTTTACTTATGTAATCAATTCCGGCGATACCTGTATTGGAATTGCAGTCAATTTTGGCGTGTCGGTGAACAGTATCGTCCTGTTGAACAATCTGCCAGCCGATTGTGGCATACTCACCCCCGGACAATCGTTATTGATCCCACAACCTACCGCCACCCCTTCTCCGCAGCCATCAGCCACCTTATCCGGTCCGGAAGCCACCGAAGCAGCCTGTGAAAAAGTGACTTACACCGTCCAGGATGGAGATACCTTGAGCGGGATAGCCAGGTTCTATGATGTTCCGCAAGCGGAAATACGCTCATATAATGGGCTGACTTCGGATGTGGTCTATTCCGGGCAGCCTCTGGTTATCCCCCTGTGCCGTGCTGCGCCCACACCAGGGCCTTCACCCACACCGACACCTCCTCCACCCTACGCGGAACCTAACCTGCTTTTGCCGGCGGATGGGGAAACCTTCCCCGGCACAGAAAATACGATCAGTCTACAATGGGCTGCGGTAGGCGCGTTGAATCCCAACGAGGCTTACCAGGTAACGATAGTGGATGTTACTTCTGGCGGTGATGTACGGCTGGTACAGACCGTAAACGACACCAACTTCATTGTACCGCGCACATTACGACCCACAGACGGCACGGTGCACATATTTCGCTGGACGGTGGGTACGGTTCGACAGGTTGGTACCGATAATGCAGGTAGCCCGATCTACGAACCAGCCGGAGCCACCAGCAACCCCCGCGTTTTCAGCTGGGCGAGTGGCGTAACCCAGGCGGCAACCCCCACCCCTTGATAAGCAATCTTCCAGAATCACGCACGGGCAGGCAACCAAAAATCCAGGTTGCCTGCCCGTGTTGTTTAGTTGAAATCTGAGACTTGCTCAGGCTGCGACGCGGGCGCTCTCGGCGATCTGCTCCAACATGGCGGTGGTGAGCGATTTGGGGCGTTCAATTGGCTGGCCTAAGGCGCGTGCCCAGACCAGGTTAGCGCTGACGCCCAGAATCCGGCTAACGCCGAACATCACCGTGTAAAAATCAAATTCGCGCACACCATAGTGATATTGCAGGGTTCCACTGATAGCATCCACATTTGGCCAGGGATTCTTCACCTTACCTAGCTGACCCAAAACACCCGGCACAACTTCATATACCATATTCACCAGGCGGAACAACTCATCGTCGGCCATATGTTTTAGGCCAAATTCGAGCTGGGCCATGAACCGTGGATCTGGTTTACGCAGGACGGCATGACCATATCCCGGGATGACCTGACCGGCGTTCAGCGTATCCCAGGCAAATTGTTCCAGTTGATCCCTGGTTGGAAATTGGTCGAACTTTGCCCGCACATCTAATAACCACTTAAGGCAATCCTGGTTCGCCAGACCATGCAGTGGGCCAGCCAACCCGTTCATACCTGCAGAGGTGGCATAATATACATCCGAGAGCGCCGAACCGACCAGGTGAGTCGCATGAGCGCTGACATTGCCACTTTCATGGTCCGAATGGATCACAAAATACAGGCGCATAAGATCCATATAACCGGGATCATCACCTTTTCCGATCAGTTGAGCAAAACTGGCGCTCCAATCCAGGGCGGTGTCTGGTTTTTCTTGCTTCCCGCCGCGATATTTAAGGTTGTAAATCAAAGCCGCCAGCCCGGGTAGTTTGGCGGTCAGATTGAGCGAATCCTCGAGTGCAGCTTCCCAATAATTCTCCTTGTTCAGCAAACCAGCTTCGTAATCACGGACGAAAATCGAATCGGTCTGAAGCGCTAACAGGCCTTGTGAAAATAAAGTCATCGGATGTGTTCCTGCAGGCATGCTGCGCAAAACTTGCTCAACATGAGCAGGTAGCTGATTACGCTTCTTCCATTCGTTTTCCACTTCCATGGCCTGCTCGGGAGTGGGGATTTCGCCCACCAGAAGCAGGTAATACAATCCACCGGCGTAGGGCATTTCTGCCCCGGCAGGTCGAGGAAGCTTTTCCAGCAATTCAGGTATGGTATAGCCGCGCAAGCGAATGCCTTCATTCGGATCTACATAAGAAATATCTGTGACGAGGGCTTTGACGCTGCGCATGCCACCATAAACCTGGCCGATATTCACTTCGCCAACCTTTACATCGCCGGTTTCCTTTACCAATTTTGTTACCCGCGCCCGCCAATCCGGCAATTGGGCTGCGATTTTTTCTTTCAGGTCCATCTGTAACTTCTCCTTATATCCAAATCTAAAGTTTTTCGATCAGGCTGGAAACCGATTCGGCCGATTTTTCCAGCATTTCCTGTTCTTCGGGGTTTAAGTCATATTCGATGATTTTTTCGACTCCAGAACGCCCTAACTGGACGGGAACACCAAAATAAATGCCTTTCAACCCATATTCACCATTCAAATAGGCTGCTGCGGGAACGACCAGGTGTTTATCTTTCAGTATGGCTTCCGCCATCTGGGCTATGGCTGCAGCGGGTGCGTAGAATGCACTGCCAGTTTTTAATAACTTAACAATTTCACCACCACCCTGCCGCGTGCGGTTAACGATCGCCTCCAGACGATCTGGAGGAAGAATCTTATTGAGAGGAACACCGGCTACATTTGAATGCCGGGTGAGAGGCACCATGTCATCGCCATGCCCACCCAGAACATAACAATGAACATTTTCCACACTGACGCCCAGTTCCATGGCGACAAAAGCGCGCATACGGGTTGAATCGAGGATACCGGCCTGGCCGATCACTTTCTCAGGCTTAAGATTCCCGACCTTCATGGTGAGATATGTCATGGCATCCAGGGGATTGGTCAAAATTATAAAAATCGCCTCAGGTGAGCGGCGTACAGTTTCTTCGGTTGCTTTCCGGATAATATCCGCATTGGCAAACAATAGATCATCGCGGCTCATCCCCGGTTTACGTGGCAAACCGGCAGTAATGACCACAATATCCGAGTTCTCAGTGGCGTCGTAGTCATTGCTACCCGTTACGTATACATCACTGCCGATGACTGGCATGGCTTCCAGTAAATCCAGCGCTTTCCCCTGGGGCATTCCTTCAACAATATCCACCAGGACCAGATCGGCGATCTCCATGGCTGCCAGCCAATGTGCCGTGGTCGCCCCAGTTTGACCGGCCCCGATAATCGAGATCTTATTCTTCATATAATTCTCCTTCGCGATGTTGTGGTGATGTTTGACTGCTAACCGGTAAACCGGCTTAGACAAAAAACAGCCCGTAGAACGGGCTGTTTAACACAAATTTACGAATTTTCTTCCAGGAAACGAGTCGCCTGAATGGCTGCGGCTGCTCCCATGCCGGCTGAGGTGACAACCTGGCGAAAGTGGGGATCTGCTGCTTCACCGGCGACAAACACACCCGGAAGATTGGTGCGCATTTGGGCATCGACACGGATATATCCTTGCTCATCCATATCCAGCTGACCTTCAAATAGCTGGGTATTGGGGGTATGCCCGATGAAAATGAACACACCATCCACCGGTTTCTCGAGGATCTCACCGGTACGGTTATTCTGTAATTTGATCTTTTCAACCTTACCGTTACCGATAATATCGGTGACTACCGTATCCCAGGTGAATTCCATTTTTTCATTATCCAATGCGCGGTTTTGCAGGATAGCGCCCGCTCGCAATTCGTCCCGCCGATGGATAACATTCACACGATTGGCATAACGGGTGAGGAATAAACCTTCTTCCAGGGCGCTATCCCCACCCCCAACCACAACCACGTCTTTGTCTTTGAAAAACCAGCCATCACAGGTGGCGCAATACGATACGCCTCGCCCGGTAAATTCTTCTTCACCCGGAACTTCCAGGTGCCGTGGTGTAGCGCCTGTTGCGATAATCAGGCTGTCAGCCAGATATTCCTTGGCGTATGTACGCACCTTGAAAGGACGTGAAGATAGATCCACCTCTTCGGCAGAATCGAAGATCACGCGCGCCCCAAATCGTTCAGCCTGTTGCTGGAATATATCCACCAATTCAGGACCCCCAATCCCTTCCGGGAATCCGGGGTAATTTTCTACAATATGGGTCAGGCTCA
>JAGUYX010000114.1 GCA_020061145.1 Anaerolineales bacterium
ACGCCCCTGGCGAATCTCTTCCAGTGCCTTGCGAGCAGTTTCCAGGCGTTCGACTGAAATCTTGCGTGCTTCCAACCAGGCTTCCGTTCGCTCGACAGGTTCAATCTGAATTAATTTTGACATGGAGATATTTTACTCTACACGATTAACTTAAGGGATAAGGTAGAATCTGCCTGAACCAATATGGATTACAAAACATCCCAACGACTGATTGAACTTAATCGACAATTTTATACCAAATTTGCCAGGGATTTTTCGATCACCCGCCAGCGCCTACAACCCGGTGTGTATTCCTTATTGGGGCGTATCTCCCGGCAGGCGCGCATACTGGACCTGGGCTGCGGCAATGGTGAACTGCTGCGCGCCCTTGTGGCGAGTGGGTTTCAGGGGCATTATACCGGCCTCGATTTCAGCACGGATTTACTTCGCGAAGCTCAACAACGGATCCCCGACGGCACTCAGGCGATTTTTTATGGTGCAGATCTCACCGAACCCGGCTGGGAAAGCCAACTGGAACCAGAGGGGTTCGATTATGTCACAGCTTTCGCTGTGTTGCACCATCTTCCAGGCGTGGATTTACGCAGGGAGGTATTGAAGACAGTTCATCGCCTGCTGGCAAGTGGAGGCTGGCTCTATCTGTCTAACTGGCAGTTTTTGCAATCACCGCGGTTACGAAAGCGCCTCCAACCCTGGGAATCTGCCGGGTTTTCTCCCGGGGAGGTGGATAGCGGCGATTACCTGCTGGATTGGCGCAGAGGCGGCAGCGGATTGCGATATGTCCACCATTTCAGCGAGACTTCGCTGCGGCGGCTGGCAGAAAATTCAGGTTTCGTCGTTCGGGAGAGTTTTTTATCGGATGGCGAAAATGGGCAATCCGGTTTGTATCAAATCTGGCAGAACATTCTCTACAATCCCTCTTGACGGAGCATCAGGGATAATACATTTACCCGTTCATGCTCATCAGCCAGCCGGATAGAAGTATAATGAAGCGGCGATCCCATTCTACCGGGCACCCTGGTTAATCTACCGATGAAAGTCTTGATTATCTCCGATATTCATGCAAATTTCCCTGCGCTGGAAGCAGTTCTGGCACAGGCGCAGGGATATGATTCGGTCTGGTGCCTGGGAGATCTGGTAGGCTATGGACCCTACCCCAATGAATGTATTGAACGAGTACGTCAACTACCTGAACTGCTCTGCCTGATCGGCAACCATGATGCGGCCGTGCTGGGGTTAATTGAAACCAGCGCCTTTAACCCCGAAGCCCGATTTGTGGTGAACTGGACTAGACAGGTGTTGACGCCGGAAAATCGTGATTATCTAATCAAACAAACTGCCCGAGTGGTCGCAGAAAATATCACCCTGGCGCATGCCAGCCCTCGCTACCCCATCTGGGAATATTTGCTCGATACCCAGACCGCGGAGGCAAACTTCCAATTTTTTGAAACACAAATTTGCCTGGTAGGCCACACACATGTGCCGGTCATCTATCACCGGTCGAATGGCACGGACGGCACCCAGGCATATATCCCGGAACCCAATACCCAGCTTATCCTGCCCAGGCGGGTGATCGCCAACCCCGGCTCGGTTGGGCAACCCCGTGACCGCGATCCCCGCGCCGCCTATGCCATTCTGGACACCGAAACATATCAATGGGATTATTTTCGCGTCGCTTATGATATCGAAGCTGTTCAGGCGCAGATGGAAAAACTGGAACTTCCGGAAAGGCATATCCGTCGATTGACCGGCGGTTGGTAGCCAATCCAGATTCACCCCGAATTCCCCCTGTGAACCACTTTGCAGGGGGTCTTGTTTTTCTGGCGATCATCACGGAAAATAACCGGGAACTTCTTTAACCTTTACGACGTCCTGAGCACACGATGCAAACCGCTGAGAAAATTTATTCAAATCGCATCTACTTCAACGGCGGTTTGCTTAAACAATTCGCGGATAACGACACGAGAATTTGTTAAGTTACTTCCAGCGAATTGCCGAGTAACCGCACCCGTTTAGAGGAGAAGAACAATGAACGCCAGAATACTCCTGTTTTTATTAATTGCCGTGTTGTTGTTATCCGCCTGCCAGCCAGCTGACTTACCTCAAACCGCGGTTGAGGAGCCTCTCTTCGACAAGGGTTTTGGGGGCTTTGCAGGCGCTCCGGAGACAGAAGGTTTTGAAGCCCCTCGCGCTGCGGTTGAAGAGCTGGGTGAAACGACCGTCACCGGGAATGCCAGCGACCGGATGGTAGTCAAAACCGCCGACCTCTCAATTCTGGTTACTGATCCAGTCGATACCCTGGCTTCGATCATTCAGATGGCCGAATCGATGGGCGGATTTGTGGTCTCTTCGGAACTGTACAAAACTACCACCTCCGAAGGGCAGGAATTTCCACGTGCGCGCATCACTGTGCGCGTGCCGGTCGAGCGATTGAATGAAGCGCTTGAGCAAATCAAATCCGGCGCGGGTGAAGTGGTGAATGAAAACGTGCGTGGGGATGATGTCACTCAGACCTATACCGATCTACAATCCAGGCTGCGTAATCTGGAGCAGGCCGCCGAACAGTTACGCGGGATCATGGAAGAAGCCCGCCGTACAGAAGATGTATTGCAAGTTTATAACGAGCTGACCCGGGTGACGGAACAAATCGAAGTGATCAAAGGCCAGATGCAGTATTACGAAGAGTCGGCGGCACTTTCGGCGATATCCGTGGACATCCAGGCCGAAGAATCCATTCAGCCGCTGACTATTGGCCGCTGGCAACCGGTGGGCGTCGCCCGAGATGCAGTCCAGGCACTGGTCAACACTGCCCAGGTGCTGGTCAATGCCGCCATCTGGGTCGTGCTTTACATCCTGCCGGTGGGTTTGATGCTGTTGTTGCCCGTCCTGTTGGTGATCTTTATCATCCGCGGGGTGCTACGGCGGCGCAAAGCCAAAATGCTTCAGGCTGCAGCCAGCAGCGAGGGATAACCCGGCATTTGGCAGTTGCAATGCGCTCCGCAAAGGCCAGCGGGTTTCCGGGTATAATCTCCGGCGTGGAGCAACTGGTCCAGGAAACTTACCGGCTCACCGGGATTAAACTCAGCCGCATCCAGATACAGGCCTTCGAACGTTACCAGGATTTGTTGCTGAAGTGGAACCGGGTGCATAACCTGACCGCCATCCACAAACCAGAAGAAATTCGCACCAAACATTTTTTAGACTCGATCTCCTGTGCCCTCGTTCGATCCGATCCCCCTCCCGGGAAAGTGATCGACGTGGGCACAGGCGCGGGATTCCCCGGATTGGTATTAAAAATCCTGTACCCGCAGATCACACTCACCCTGGTTGAATCCATCCGAAAAAAACTCGACTTTTGCCGGCTGGTAGCAGATGAACTGGGGCTGGAGGGGGTTACATTCCTGCACCAGCGCGCTGAAGAGGTGGGCCACCAGCCGGATCACCGCGAGGCGTATGATTGGGCTGTGGCACGGGCAGTTGCGCACCTGCCGGTTCTGGCCGAATATTTACTACCGCTGGTTCGGCGCGGAGGAATTATGCTGGCGATGAAAGGGGAATCGGCGCCCAGAGAGGCGCAAGAAGCGGCGTACGCCACCCGCCTGCTGGGCGGTCATTTACGCAAATTGATCCCGGTATCCCTGCCCGGCGTGGCAGAAGAACGCTACCTGGTGGTGATTGATAAAATTGCCATAACACCGGCGATCTACCCTCGGCGGGCAGGATTGCCCACCAAGCAGCCCCTGTCGAACAAAACTTGAGTTATTCCCCCCAATAATCGGGTCTGGCGATAAGACAGACTCCGTTCAACTCTCCGGGTTATTCCCCAGGTAATATACCTTATCGCCCGGACTCACGCTCCCAGGCTGAAGCACGCGCGCATAAACCCGCGACCACCCGGGATGGGCAGTCTGGGAAACCCGCCCGTAATTTTCTTCCAAAAATGCTCCACGGATTTGATTGCACGGAGAAGTGTAACGCGTCACTTCCAATTGGAGAACGTCTCCCACCTGCCAGCGACTGCCCGGCACCATGATTTGCCAGTTGACCCCGCTCAGGGTAAGGTTTTCGCCGATGGCGCCTGGATAAATCGGGTGTCCTTTTGCCTGCAACGCCAGGATATTCTCCAGAGTATAGAGGCAAACCGCCCGCTCCGCCCCGCCGTGGATCTGGCGGCTGTTCTGGCGATCACCCTCCACGCCCAGGTAATCCACCCGGGCACGCGGCACAGCCAGCTTGGGAACTCCCCCATTTGAGATATTTATCTGGAAAACCAATCCATCGGCTGGCATGTTTACCATTCCCTTCCGTCACCGGATGCTGCCCGGCTGAGGCTCCTGGCTGGATTCCAGACGACCATGTAGAATTTGCCAGACTGAAGCCTGACGTACGAAATCGTCAGAGAATAAATTCAGGTCAGTGGTGGTTAACAGCGCCTGTTCCACACCTTCCAGGCGGGCGAGCAAATCGGCGCGGCGCTCGAGATCCAACTCTGCCAGGACTTCATCCAGGAGAAGCACCGGCCAGTGACCGGTACGCGCCTTCATCCAGGCTACCTCCGCCAGTTTCATGGATAACATCGCCGTACGAATCTGTCCGCGCGAGCCAAACGACCCCAAATCGACGCCATTTGCCAGGAATCGCAGCTCATCACGGTGAGGCCCGATCGTGGTGACGCCACGCGCGATCTCTTCGGCGCGATTCGCTTCCAGGGCTCGCAAAAAACGCTGGAAGATCATCTCATACGCCAGATTGCTGCGATCGATGGGCGTTTCCATGGGCAGGGAAATCTGGTTGTCGGGGCGAGGTAAGGGGTCAAATGCCGGCTGATAAACCAGGCGAAAGACCTCTTTACTGCGGGTCAGCTCCAGATGAATGCTGGCCGCATGGCGTTCCAGTTCGTGCACCGCCTGAATACGCGCCTGGATCAGGTAAGCGCCAGCGCGCGCCAGTTGCTCATCCCAGTAACTTAATTGGGCCGGGTCGCCGCTACGTTCGTAGAGTTGTTTGAGCAAAGCGTTACGGCGCGTCAGAGTCTGGGAATAGAGCGAAAGGTTGGCGGCATAATCCGGATGCACCTGCGCCAGCGCCAGGTTGAGGTAACGGCGGCGTTCTTCCGGAGATCCTTCGATAATTCGTAACATTTGCGGCAGGAACAGGACGGCATTAAACAGACGGAAAACATCCTGGATTTTGCGCGGCACCCCATCCAGCAGCACCTCTTTGCGCAATCGGGAGCCATTGAGGCCCTGGTTATCCTGGATGATACGCACTTCGAGGCGATGACGACGGCCGGCTTTTTCGAATTCCGCCACGATGCGCGCCACAGCCAGGGGTTCCTGGCTGGCGCCGAAATGGATCACCTGCCGGTCATGCTCGGCATGGAAAGCAGTGAAAATGGCCAGGAAATAAATCGCTTCCAGCAAGCTGGTCTTTCCCTGTGCGTTAGGCCCCACCAGCAATAATACCCCACCCGGCACATCTATATCGAAGCGGGTGAAATTCCGATAGTTGGTTAAGGATAAATGGGTGAGATTCATGGCGGTATCCGCGAAAAAGACGCTCAGTCGAGCAAGACTTCTTCTGGATCCGCTTCTTCCAGCTTCCAGACCCGTTCTGCCCGGTCAGTAAACAAAATTCCATTCAGGTGATCAATCTCATGCTGAAAGATGCGCGCCAACCATCCGCTCGCTTTGATTTTTACCGGCTGGCCGCGCCGGCTCTGCCCGGTAACTGTCACCGCCAGATGCCGTTCCACATCACCTGCCAGGCCGGGAATGGACAGGCAAGCTTCGGTACCAATCAACGTCTCGTCTGACTTTTTTTGGATTTCCGGGTTCACCACAACATATAATTTCGGTGGTACTTCTTCGTCCCCGAACTCGACCACAATCACCCGGGAAGATACGCCGACCTGCGGCGCGGCCAGACCCACACCGGGAGCGTTACGCATGGTCTCTACCATATCATCGATCAGTGTCTGCAATTCGCCACCAAAGCTGGTTACCGGTCGGGCTTTACGGCGTAAAACTTCATCCGGGACATACACAATTTCACGCAATGCCATTCTTATATCACCTGTGGATAAACATTGACAAGTTTCAGGGGTACATTTTACCTTATTTGGCAGGTGATGATCCGTCGCAATTTTCAGGGTCGGGTTTCATCGTTGTAGATCTTGAACCATTTCATCAGGCGTTGGCGTTCTTTACGTTCCTGTTCTTCCTGCTTGCGTCGCCGGCGTAAATCGATACGACCGAAGATGTCTTGTTGCGCCTGGGCAGGGTTGAAAATATCATCGAACACAAATTTGGTGCCGCTGACGTCGATGATCACGTTGCCAAAGTTAAACAATACCCCAAGCAGCCCAATACGCTCTACTTCCAGGCTGAGAATGCTGTCCAATGGCGCTTCCTTACTGTGTTCGGTGCCAAGCGGTTTGCGATCGATATCATAAATTTTGTCATCCGTCAGGCGAAAAATATCATTTCGCCAGTCGAAATATTGGTACAGCCACCAGAAAAAGGGGACCAGGAACATACCGAACAACGTCCAGAAATTAAACAAACCCACAAAACTCAATCCCACGACAACTGCCATTAACAAAGCCGGTATCCAGGTCTGAAAAAGCAGCACCAGCCAATGTTTGCGATAGGTAATTACCCGGCCTTGCTCGACACGCATCAGTACAAAATCCTGCCAGATCGGCGGCATCTTTAATTTGGTTTCAGATTTTTTGCGCCATGGACGGGCCGGCAAACCAGGAGGCGGTGGTGGAACCGTGCCTACAGCCTGCAATACAGCCTCATTGATCTCCTCACCTGCGGCAGCTTCCTGTTCCTGGATGGCGCGTTCGCGCAACTCTGTGAGCAGGTGCAGGACATTCTCCGGGTTGCTGATATGATCCAGGGTGATCAATCCGGTGAAAGTGCGCAGGCGCACATCTCCATAGCCGATAATCCTCCCCAACTGGGTGGTCAGAACATCCATGTTGAGTATGGCGTAGAGTGGCGCTTCCTGACGATTAACGTACAGAAAAATCACCTGTTCATACCACACAATGCGTTGATTGGTGAGGATGTAATAATCATTCCGCCAATCCAGAAAAACCCAGACACCCCATAGGGAACCCACTACCAGACTGACCCCAGCCAGAATCCAGAACAGACTGAGACCCATCAGCACGCCCCACCAGCCCAGCAGGAACGCGGAAAGCACAAAAATCAACGGACCCATAAATTTGAACAAGAAGATGAAAATATGACGGCGGGCGATCAGATAAACGGTTTCGTCTTCACCCAGCCATTCAAAATCCATCTTTTTGGCCATTTCCTGGGTTTTGGCGATCATTTCCAGGGCTTCTTTCACTTCCGGGTATTTGCGGACCAACCAGGTGAACTGCTCTTTGTTGATTTCTATCAATGCGGTAAACCCGTGCACTTCGGCGGATACCTGGTAGACCTTTTTTTTGAGCAGCCCTTCTTCACCAAAATAATCACCTGGCCCCAGGACAGCCAGCGAATATTCTTCCGCCCCATCATTCCACAACAACTCAACCGAACCACGATAAATCAGGTAAAAATATTCAGCCTCTTCCCCCTGTTCGATCACCCGCTCGCCATCCTCCGGGTAATAAAAGTGATATTCCTCTGCCAGGGAATTTAATTCTTCATCCGGCAATTCTGCAAATAATGACGATTTATACAGGGTTTCTTGAATGCGGAATTTATCGGGCGGCATAGGCTGATTTTAGCATACTCCACCCGAAGGAGCCGGAGAAGGAAACCAGTCCTGGTCGTAGATTTTTCCCTGACCATAAAACGAAGAAGGCGGCATTCGGTGATAGAATGGCGGATACTTTGCACAGGAGGATTTCACTGCATGCCCATTCATTTTGGCACAGATGGCTGGCGGGCGGTTATTTCGGATACGTTTACTTTCCATAATTTGCGGATGGTAACCCAGGCAATCGCTGATGCAGCTCGCTCTACAGACTGGAATAATGGTTTTTCTAACCCCCAACTGGACCCCAATGCTATTGTGGTCGGGTTTGACACCCGCTTTCTTTCCGATCGTTATGCTATCGACGTAGCGCGAGTGCTGGCAGCCAATGGGTATAAGGTCAGTCTCTCGCAGGGCGATTCGCCCACGCCGGCGATTTCCTTTGCGGTGAAAGCGCTGAATGCCGCTGGCGGGGTGATGATCACCGCCTCGCACAATGCGCCGCGCTATAACGGGGTAAAACTGAAAGCTGCTTATGGGGGTTCGGCATCCCGGGAACAATGCCGGCGAGTGGAAGTTTATTTGAATGATAATGAAGAGCGTGGGCGCGGCCCGAACCTGATGGATTACGAGCAGGCGCGCCAGGCAGGGCTGATCCAACGTTTTAATCCCCTGCCGGCATATTACGATCATTTGCGTAGATTGATCGACTTTGACGCCATCGCTGATAACCCACCGCGGGTAGTCGTGGATTCTATGCACGGCTCCGGACGAGGCGTCATTCGCGGCATCCTGCAAGGCACCGGATGCGAGGTGCAGGAGATTCGCGGCGAGATGAACCCCGGCTTCGGCGGTGTGCATCCCGAACCGATCTCCCGTTATCTGGGCGCTCTGGCAAGCGCCATCAGTAACGGCATGGGCGATTTGGGTCTGGCGACGGATGGCGATGCAGACCGCATTGGCGCCATGGATGAGCGCGGCAATTTCATCGATCCACATCGAATTATGGCTCTGGCGCTGCAACACCTGGTGGAAAAACGCGGGTGGCGCGGCCCGGTGGTGCGGACCGTCTCGACCACACGAGTTATCGACCGGCTGGCAGCTCGTTATGGCCTGGAAGTACACGAAACGCCGGTTGGTTTCAACCATATCGCGGATCATATGCTGCGCGGGGATATCCTGATCGGCGGCGAAGAATCCGGCGGAATCAGTTTTCGTGGGCACATCCCGGAGGGAGACGGCGTGCTGATGGGTTTATTGCTGGTGGAAATTCAGGCCACTTCCCGGGTACCGCTATCCGAATTGGTAAAAGAGTTGCTGAATGACTATGGACCGGCGTTTTACAAGCGCACCGATCTCCGTTTACGTTACCCGGTCGCCCGAGAGCGGATGACCTCCTTGCTGGTCAACGATGCCCCAGCTCAAATCGGAGGGGAATCTGTCCGGGAGGTCAACACCACGGACGGGGTGAAATATCTCCTGGCGGATGATTCCTGGTTGCTCATCCGCCCCTCGGGCACCGAGCCAGTATTGCGCGTGTACGCTGAAGGTCGCAGCGAAACCATGATGAAAGCCATGCTCGATTTTGGAGAATCCATCGCCGCCAGGATTACTTCCTGATTTGAGAGGTTAATAAAAATCAGGCGGGGAGCCGGTTCGGACAGAAACCAGCTTCCCGCCTGTTGTTTAACCAGACAGCGAAGATTATCAGGCCAAAAAAATCTGTTAACTGGCGGTACGCAGCCGGCGTGCCAGGAAAATCACGACGAACAGGAGCAAAGCGCCAATGATCAACCCCGGTGCGCCGACATCATCCATAAAGCCTGTATCCGGCAGGCCAGTGGGAGTGGGTCCGCCTGCGCTGAGGGTGAGCAAGGCCGCGACTGTCGCCGTGCGTGGATCGGGAGTGATGTCTGCCGGAGCAAGGGTTGCCGTATTGGTTGGCATGGCTACGACAGGGGTATTGGTGGCAGTGGCAGTCACCGGGAGGGATGTGACGGTGGGTGTTGAGGTCCAGGCTTCGGCAATCGAAGTTTGAGTAATGACCTGCGCAACAACAGTATTCTGTGCATTGATCTGGGCAATTTCCGTCTGGCGGGCAGCAGTGGTTTGCCTGCCCTGAGTAATCAGATAGGCAATCAGGCAGACCAGA
>JAGUYX010000169.1 GCA_020061145.1 Anaerolineales bacterium
ATAACGCACATACACCCAGGAAAACCCTAAAACGATCAACATGGCGGGGAGGATGAAACATACCCCACCCAGTATTAGCCCACGCCATCCTCCACGCCGATAGCCGATATGGATCATCATTTCGGTGGAATTTGGGCCAGGGATCAGGTTGGTAGCACCCAGCAGATCCAAAAATTCTTCATCGTTGAGCCATTTTCGACGGATTACGGCTTCATCGTGCAGTATGGCAATATGGGCTGCCGGTCCGCCGAATGCAGTAAATCCTAATCTGAGGAAAAAAAACGCCAGTTCACCTAAAGAAGAACGCGGTGGTATGGTTTGCTGTAAGTCGATTTCGGTTTTGGGTGAGTCGGGCATATCGGGTTTTTCTATTTCCAGGCAGGACGATCGAGTGAGACCTAATTCGGACAACCAATGAATTTATCTCCCCAAGTGGTATAACTGAGTGTAGAATTAGGCATAATTGATGAAAAACCTCGTTTAATTTCCGGGTCACTGAGTTTAATGATAAACCAAACCGAATTTCGTCGCATCGTTATCAAGCTGGGCACCTCGACTTTAACCGAAGGAACTGCATTTCTCTCGTCACCGCGCCTGGTCGATTTGATTCGCCAGATTTCGTATATACATAATCAACACAAAGATATTATCCTGGTCTCCTCCGGGGCAATGGCAGCCGGGCGAGAGGCGTTGAATTTTCCCACCCTGCCCAAACAGCTACCTGCCAAGCAGATGTTGGCGGCCGTTGGTCAACCCCGTCTGATGACCCTGTACGCCCAGTTATTTGCCCTTTACAACCTGAAAGTGGCGCAGGTATTGCTTACCCGCGCCGACCTGGAGAATCGCCGGAGTTATCTCAATGCGCGCAATACGCTTGAAGCCTTATTAGAGCAGAGAGTCATTCCGATTGTCAATGAAAATGACACAGTTGCGACGGAAGAGATCCGGGTGGGGGATAATGATAACCTCTCTTCACAGGTCGCTAACCTGGTTGAAGCGGACCTGTTGTTGATGCTAACCGACCAGCCAGGCATTTTCACTTCGGATCCAAAAATTTCACCGGAGGCGATACAGATCAAACAAATCGATTCGCCTGAAATTCCGGAAGAAATCTGGAAAGCAGCAGGGGGGACAAATACAATTTTGGGGACAGGCGGGATGTTCACCAAACTTCAGGCGGCAGATCTGGCAAGGCGTGGGGGAACGACCGTTGTGGTGGCCCGCGGCAGCGATCCGGATATTGTGCTGAAAGTTATGCGGCGCGATGAAACGGGCACCTGGTTTCTGCCGGCTGGTGGGATCCAGGAAAGCCGGAAGAGATACATACTCATGACCGGACGTTATGACACCGGCAGTATAACCATTGATCAGGGAGCTGTGGTTGCGTTACGCTCCGGGGGAAGCTTACTCCCGGTAGGGGTGCACGCTGTAGATGGCGAGTTCGAGCGGGGTGATGCGATTAAGATTCGTGATATGAATGGCAAGGAAATCGCGCGTGGGCTGACGAATTACAGTCACGACCAGCTAAAAGTAATTGTTGGAACACATTCGAACCATATCGAAGAATTGCTGGGTTTCAGTTATGGCGACGAAGTTATCCACCATAATGATCTGGTGATCTTGAATGGGTGATCTCACGAGGTAAACCATGTTGAACGAGATGGGTCAGAGAGCAAAAGCAGCCGCGCGGATACTCAGCCGGGTCTCCAGCGAACAAAAAAACCGGTTATTGACCGACCTGGCAGACCTTTTGTGGGTCGAACGAAGTTTTATCCTGGGAAACAATCAGAAAGATGTGGAAGAAGCTCACCAGGAAGGATTGAGCGAAGCCTTGATCGATCGTCTGACCCTCAATGCAGACCGGTTAATGGGGGTGGCACAGGATTTGCGCGCTGTGGCGACCTTACCTGATCCCATCGGAGAAGTAATCGAAGCTCAACAATTGGATAACGGTTTGCGCATCCTGCGCCAACGTGTGCCATTAGGGGTGTTAGGAGTGATCTATGAATCACGCCCGAACGTCACCATCGATATTGCCGGGCTGGCGTTGAAATCTGGTAATGCGGTTATCCTGCGTGGTGGCAGCGAAACCCTGCACTCGAACCGGGCGCTGGTAACCTGCATTCACCGCGTGTTAGAAGCAAATGGATTGCCTGCAGATGCAGTCCAATTTATCGATAGCCCGGATCGTTCGCTGGTACATGAATTATTACTGTTATCGGATTACATAGATATGATCATCCCCCGGGGAGGGGCAAGATTGCACGAGTTTTGCCGGGAACACAGCCGCATTCCGGTCATGACGGGTGGCATCGGCATCTGTCATCTGTATGTGGATGAAACCGCAAACCTGGAAAAATCCATACCGGTTATTCAGAATGCCAAAGTACAACGTCCCAGTGTTTGCAATGCGCTTGATACCCTATTGGTGCATGAAAAGGTAGCCCCTCAATTGTTACCCAAACTGGTCCAACAACTAACCACTGATGGTGTAAGGTTTCGTGTACATGAAAACGCTTTCAGTTTGCTCGAAAATATTCAAGGTGAAAATATACAGTTAGCCGGTCCGGGTGATTTTGACCAGGAATGGTTAGCGCTGGTTTTGGGCGTCCGGGTAGTCGAATCCCTGGAAGAAGCAATAGAATTTATCCAGATGCACAGCACCGGGCACTCGGATGGAATCCTGACCGAAAACCCGGAACATGCGCAAAAATTCCTTTCCGAGGTTGATTCAGCCGCAGTGTATGTTAATGCCAGTACACGGTTTACTGATGGTGGTCAGCTTGGGCTTGGCGCAGAAGTCGCCGTTTCCACTCAACGCTTGCACGCCAGAGGACCCATGGGTTTGAAGGAGTTAACGACCTATAAATGGATCATTCAAGGGCAATATCATGTACGCCCTTGAAGAATTTTCAGGGGATCAATAATTAACAATGCAGATACGAGTATTAAGTGTCAGTGATCGGATTGAAGAATTAATTTACAGCCCAAATATCCGCAATCGGTTTACCGATGTAGAGTTTGTCATCAGTTGTGGGGACTTGCCTCATTTTTATGTCGAATATATTGTTTCAACCCTGGATAAACCGGTGTTTTACGTCAGGGGAAATCACACAAAAAAGCTGGAGTATGCCGAGTCTGGACCGCGGGCAGCCCCTTTAGGCGCAATTGATCTTCACCGCAGGGTGTACGACCATGCGGGGGTGCTCTTAGCAGGGGTGGAAGGTTCGATCCGGTACAAACCTGGACCTTATCAATATACCCAGCAACAAATGTGGTTCCATGTATTCAGCCTGATACCGGGGATGATCAGCAACCGCATACGGACTGGCAGGTTTCTGGACATATTTGTTACCCATGCTTCCCCCTGGGGAATTAACGATGCGGATGATTGGCCTCATCAGGGCATTAAGGCATTTCGCTGGTTAATCGAGGTATTCAGTCCGCGCTATCATCTTCACGGTCATATACATTTGTATGGACCGGATGCAGAGCGAATTGTCAAACACCGGAATACCGAGGTGATCAATACCTATGGATACCGTAATAACCTGTTTTTTCTGCCCAGTTACCGGAAAAATTATCGCGGTGTGTGAAAAATTGGCTTACTAATTCAGCCATTGTGATGTGATCAGCGGCGCTTCGGAAAGTGGGCCTTTTTTAAGACTGCAGGGGGGCAGAGATTCTAAAAATAATCTGCCGTAACGTTTGGTCAGGACGCGCTTATCCAGGATGATCACCACACCGCGGTCGTATTGGGTACGAATCAGGCGCCCAAATCCCTGGCGGAAGCGGAGAATAGCCTCTGGTAATGAGTATTGATAAAAAGGGTCTTCGAACGTTTCTGCTCGGGCGGCGATAATCGGATCGGAGGGGACGTCAAACGGAAGCTTGACGATCACCAATACGGATAAAGCCTCCCCGGGCACATCCACTCCTTCCCAGAATGCACGGGTTCCCAGGAGTACAGCCTGTTCGGTTTCCCGGAAGGTCTCCAGCAATGCATGAGAAGAAGCGCCTTCACCCTGCTCCAGAACGGAAATTCCATACTTGTTCAGCACCGGCGTAATGGCGTGAGAAGTTCTACGCAGCTGCTCGTAAGCAGTAAATAAAGCCAGCATCCTTCCGCCGGTCTGGCGGGCGATATTAATCAAAGCATGCTCTACTGCCCGTTGGTGCCCGCCGCGATCGCCCGGTTCGGGGATATCATCGGCAATATACACCAGGGTGGCGCTTTCATAATCGAAGGGCGAACCCAATGCCAGCTCTTCGGCGTCAAAGGCATTCAGCCGGTCACGAATATAATCGAATTCACCGGCGGCAGTCAATGTAGCGGAGGTGACCACGATGGAAGTTTTTTCCAGCCACAGGTACTGTTCCATCAAAGGACCTATCTGGAGGGGGGCGCTCTGGATGGTCAACCGTTGATTGTTCGGGTTGGTTTCGATCCAATAAATTCGATCGGCTGCCGGGGAAAACACCAACGCAGTTAGTTCGTGATACGTCTCTTCTAAACGCCGGTAGATGTAACTGAGGCTGCTGAAGATATCTTCCAGTTCATCTACCTCTGCTGCTGACATTTCGGCGACCGCCTGGAGGACATTTCCGACCAGACTCAGCAGTGGCTTATATACCCGGTCGGTGTCATCCCAGGAAATTTCAACCTCGAGCCACGCCGGTAAAGTGCGCGTTGCCGGCAGGATGCGTTCCTGCTGAGCATACGGGCTGGATCCTTTTCCCTGGCGTAACTCAAATAAAAAGTGGTCCAGGGTATAGAAGAATTGGCGAATCAGGTTTTCGACCTGGAATGCCCGATCGGTGGCCTGCTCAACCAGATAAGTCAGCGCGCCAACCTGTTCCGGATCGAGGATCTCCTGGGCGACCGAAACCAGCCTGCCCATCACACCTGACCGGTGGCTCCCCAGCTCTTTCAACAGTCTTTCGATATCGGCCAAGCCAATGCGGATACTCAATGCATTGGTGGTGGCTTCTTCGATGTGGTGACCTTCGTCGATGATCAGGTGTTCATATTCGGGAAGCACGCGGTTGCCAGTGGCGACATCCGACAATAACAGGGCATGATTGACAATCAACAAGTGCGCGTTCTGGGCAGCCTGACGGACCTGATAAAACGGGCAGGCGCCCCCCGTGCGTTTCAGGCACATTTCCGTGGTACAACCCTCGTCTTCCGCTGAAATTTTCGACCAGACCTCACGCTCGATGGTGCCATTCAGGTTGATTTCCCCGCGATCTCCGGTTTTCGTTTCGCGAAGCCAGACCATCACTTTCGCCAGGACACGTAATTCTTCCACTGTTTCCGGTAATCGATGCAGCATAATCTCAAAGCGGCGGGGACAAAAGTAATTTGAGCGGCCCTTTAACACGATCGCTCTGAGTGGCAGATCCAGGGCGTGCTGAATGTCCGGAATATCTTTATTGATCAATTGTTCCTGTAAATTAATTGTATTGGTGGAAATGACGACCCGAGTTTGATTTTGAATGGCATACACCGCGGCGGGAAGCAGGTAAGCCATGGATTTACCGGTGCCTGTGCCTGCTTCGACAAGCAGGTGTCTGCTTTCTGAGAATGCACGTGCGACAGCGCGCAGCATGGCGACCTGCTCGGTACGATACTCGAAATTGGGCAAATAGGCAGAAAAAACGCCTCCCGGCTCGATTAATGCAGATAATTCTTCACCATCAATGGGGGCAGGTGTTTCCAGTGGGGCAAGCGGTGGGGCGCTTCGTTTGCCTGTCTGCGAAAATAAGGGGCCTAACACTGAATCCTGGCGGACCTTTTTGGCTTTCACCGGTTGGCGGGCGGCGAAGCGCAGCGCCTGGCGCAGAGGCGAAAGCGCTCCCCAATGAATGCCATCTGAAAGACGAACCAGTTCGGCCAGTAAATCCACCGGGAGTTTTTGCGCCAGGGAAAACAACAGCAGGTATAGCTGGTGGGTTACCCGGGCGTCGTTCAGCGCTCGATGATCAGCTGGCAGGGTAATTTCGAACCTTTCTGCCAGCGCACTCAGGTTATACCGCTCTGCGCTGGGTAACAATACTGCTGCCAGTTCATACGTATCGATGGCTTCATTGCCGCCCAGACCGCCCCGCCGGCGCAGGAAGGAAAGATCGAAGGCAATATTATGCCCGACGACCGGGGCGTCACCCACGAATGCCTGCAATCGAGGATATATTTCGGCGATGCCCGGGGCGCGCGCGACCATTTCATCGCCGATCCCGGTCAATTGGGTGATGAAGGGGGGAATTGGACGCCCGGGATTAATCAGGTAATGAAATTCGTCCAGAACCTGAAGATCGCGGAATTTGACTGCGCCAATTTCGATGATGGCATCTTTTTTGGGGTCGAGCCCGGTGGTTTCAATGTCGAGGGCAACCAGGAAATTCATACGCAGGATTATACCCTTGAAAAAAGCCGGAGCAGGTCGCTCCGGCTTTTTTTTCGAACAAATATTTCAAATTTTCAGGTTACCAATCGACGCTACGCGCATATTTTATCGCGCCCAGTGTGGCGTCGAAGTAGGATATGTGCAACCCTCCCGCCGGATCGATTGCCAGGGAGGCGAATTGACCCACATCGCCGGCGAGGTCCACCAGCTCCACCACAAAGTTGAACCGGTACATAAATGCATGTTTCAGGTTCTGGTTGGTGAAATCGTAGTAAATGAGGTGAGGATTATCGTCCCCGTCCAGTGCCAGGGATGCGTACCAACCTGTGCTGTCGAGGGTATCCACCACATCATATTGCCAGAAACCACCTGATTTATAGGCGTAGCGCAGGTCATCGGAATCATCGTCGAAATATGCGACGTGGGGACGACCCTGGCTATCAATAACCAGTGATGAGAACAACCCGATACGACCATTTGCCTGGATGACTTCTTTGCTCCAGCTGTTGGCGCCGGTGCGCACTGCATATTTCAAGTCTTTGTTGGTCTGGTCGTAATAGGTTATGCGCGGATTGCCATTCGAATCCAGGGCCAGGGATGGGTAAGCGCCTACCGAGGCGGAAGTATCCACAATTTCAACCAGGATAGAGTTCCCGGATTCATTAACCCGCGCATACTTCAATTGATCGTTGGTCTCATCGAAGTAAGCGATATGGGTTGTGATGGTCGTCCCGATCTGGTGGATGGCGAGGGAAGCAAACTTACCCACATCGCCGGCGCTATCCACCACCACCGGTGAAACCAACCAGCCGAGATCGTTCTGGTTGTTGAAGCGTAATTCCTGGGCGGCAGGATCATAATAGGCCAGGAATGGCCAGATTTTTGTGACCGGATAAGTGTTTACCGCCAGGGTGGCGAATGCACCTTCACCGGCTGCCGGATCGGGAGGGGAATCAAATAACCAGACAAACCCATCACTGAAGACATGATTGATGGCGCCATCCCCGTAGGCGATATGCGGATTTCCACCCACATCCACTCCCAGGTTGGGGCGGCCCGGCTCGTCTATCAAACCCGGCGTTACCGCAGTCTGGAATTCCCACTGGTTGACTCTGGCGAACTTGAGTACGTTCGCATCGATGTCGTAGTAAACAAAGTAAGGCCGGTCGGCTTTGTCCAGTGTCATGGAGGTGTAACCGCCTACCAGGCTGATATCGCTGCCGGGTGGGATCAGGCCAAGCGTGTCCACAAATTCGGCCTGCCAGTCGAAGAAAAATCCCTGGGCATATTTCAGCTTACCGACCGTGCGGTCATAGTAGCTGACATGCACCTCCCCAAAACTATCCAGGCGCATGGAATTCCACCAACCTACACTGGAATCAGAGTCAATGGTATCGATCACCCAGCTGCTGCCGTTGAAATAGGCGATTTTCAAGTTGTCATAGCTGGTTTCAGCGGTGTTGGCATCTTCAAAATAGGTAATGAAGGGTCTGTCAAGATTGTCCAGCTGGAGCGAGGTAAAGGATTGAACCTGCCCTCCAGTGGGTACGATCTCAGGTGTTTGCCAGACGCCGCCCGATTTTGTCACATACAGTAATTTTTTATCTTTATCGTCGAAGTCTGTATATGAGATACGCGGCTCGTTAGCTGAATTTACTGCAATCGAAGTATAGGCGCCTACTTTGCCTTCATGATCGACAATTGTCGTCTGCCAGCTCAACCCGGGTTTATGTGCGTACTTGAGCTGGTCGTTGGTTTCATCGAAATAGGAGATGTGCGGCTTTTGATTGAAATCCAAAACCAGGGAGATGAATTTACCCACATCGCCGCTCGAATCGACTGTTTCGATGGTCCAGAACCCGCCGGAGACATCCAGCCAGGCGAATTTCAGGTCACCGACGCCAGAGTCG
>JAGUYX010000006.1 GCA_020061145.1 Anaerolineales bacterium
ATCCTTCAGTCGGCAGAAAGCGCCTCCTTCAGGATGACAATCCCGGCAGGCTCGAAGAAAGCCCTCGCCTGGAGGGAGAGGGTTTGGGTGAGGGGGTCTTTTGGTGGGATTCGGGGCTGCGTCACGGCAGGCTGAATACCGAATCAACCCCGCCCCTGTTCCCACCCTACGTCTGTCCCGCCCGTCTCTCGAAAGGCACGGGAGGAGATTGCTTCAACCTGCAAAAAGCGCAGGTTTCGCAATGACATCGGGTGCTATACAGGGTGAGGGGCTTGACAGGGTCTACCCTGGATACATATAGGGTAGACCCTTGATTATAAGGCGCGGCGGCAGCCGGGATACCGGGCGATTGGCCCGCGGCAAAAAGACATTGGCGGGCGAGGCGGCGGCAGTGCTATAATCCGCAAAGGGGGGGTGTATGATACACCCCCCCTTTAATCCGAAGCCAATCAGGAGGCGCGCGCATGGCAGATGAATTCTCCCTCCCGCTGCAGCCGTTGCGGGAACGTAAAATCGAGTTTCGCGGGCGGGAAATCCAGACGGTCGACCTGCCCGATAACCAGGGTTATGTGTCGCTGAACAGCCTGTGCGACGCCTTTGGGCTGGATCGCAAGGGGCAGCGCCAGCGCCTGGCGCGCCAGGGGAACTATTTCGACCCCTACCTGGCGACCATTTCCGTTTCTACCGGCGGCGGCCCCCAACCCACCCTGTGCCTGATGGCAGCCGCAGTGCCCCTGTTCCTGACCGGCGTGCAGGTGGAGCGGGTGGCGGACCCGGAATCGCGGGCTTTGCTGCGCGCCTTTTTAGATGAAGCCCTGGAAGTGCTGGCGGAGCATTTTGGGCTTTCGGAGCGCGGCGAGCTGCAATTTCTGCGCGATGCGGTGGGTCGTATGGTCGCCGAGCAGGAATCCTTCGATCAACGGATCGAGAACCTGTCAAAAAAAGTCGAAGCGGAGCTGGCTGAAATTCGCCGGGCGCACGAAGAAAAAGTGCAGCAGATTCGCGAGGCCTTCGGCGCCTTGCGCGGCGAGGTGCGCCACGTGGTGGGGCCCAAAGAGCGCATCACGCCCGAGCAGCTGGGCCAGCTCCGCGAGACGGTCAATACCCTGGGGGTGCTGATGCAGGAACGCGGCGTGGTCAACCCCTACGCCGGGATCTACACCACCCTTTTTCGCATGACCGGCATTGCCCGCTCCGAACACATCAGCCAGGAAGATTTCCCGCGCGTGCTGGCTTTTCTGGATCAGCAAATCCAGGCGCTGCGGGACGCTGCCGAACAGGAAGCGGCGGAGAAACAGGCTGCCTCCGGCGGCCCGCCCGCAAGCGCCTGACCGCCGTCTTCCGGGCCGGTTTCCGGGCGGGAAGGCAAAAATCCGCCAGAAGGCTCAGAAACAGCCCGGCTCCCCTGCCCTACCTCAAACCCCATGCAGACGATCAAACAACGCCTGAAGGGCGTCCTGTCAAGCCAAGGGTCTACCTTATAAATATCACAAGGTAGACCCTTAGGGTCGCCTCTTGACAGATACAGGGTCTACCCTGTATACTGGTTCAGGGTAGACCCTGTGGAACGAAAAATCTCATTTTCCAGGAGAACAATTTCAATTTTATGATTACCCTGGCTGTGGTTAACCAAAAAGGGGGGGTGGGGAAGACGGTTACCAGCGTCAACCTGGCCCACGGGCTGGCTTTGCGCGGTTACCGGACTTTATTGATCGACCTGGACCCCCAGGGCAACGTGGCGGACTGCCTGGGCCTGCCGGCAGGCAACGATATTTACCAGCTTTTATTCCCCGGCATTTATGCTCCGCTGGGTTCGGTGACCCAGAGCACCGGGCGGGAGAACCTGGATCTGGTGCGTTCGGATAAAACCAGCGTCAACCTCAAGGTGGCGATCGGCTCGATCGCCGACCGGCCGCGCGAGTATTTGCTCGACGACGCCCTGGACGGGGCGCATTATGACGTGGTGGTGCTGGATTGCGCCCCCAGCGTGGACATTCTGCACACCCTGGCGCTGGTGGCGGCGCACTACATCCTTATCCCCACCCGCCTGGACCAGCTGGCGGTAAAGGGTGTGCGCGAAATGCTGACCACGCTGAAATCGCTCAGCCGCATCACCACCTGCGAGCTGGGCGCCATCCTGCCCACCTTTTACGACCGTACGACCAAAGAGAGTTACCTGCAATTAAAACATCTGGTAGAAGCTTTTCGTGAGTTTGTCTGGCCGCCGATCCCCCGCGATGTGGTCTGCCGGGAATCCACCCGTTTTGGGCAGACCCTGTGGGAATATTCTCCGCGCACGCGCGCTCTGGTTGGTTATGAAGATCGCAGCGGGCGGTTGATCGGCGGGTACCAGCAGGTTGTGGATCGGGTGGAGGAGGTGTTAATTAAATGAGCCCGGCAAGGAAAGGCAAACAGCAAGAAGGCGGTGATTTCATCAACTTCACCGAAAGCAGCGGGGCGACCGACCCGGCGGTAAACGCGCTGCTGGATCAATCGCAGCGCCGTTATGCCGAGCAGCGCCTGACGCGCAAGGAACGCGAGAAGAAAAAACAGGAGCGGGAGAAAATCCGCCGCCGCCGGCCGTACCATACCACCTACGATATCCCGGTCGAGCTGCGCCAGCGCATTAAGAATGTAGCCGAGCAGCACAGCGTGCCCGCCAGCCAGGTTGCCACCCTGGGTTTGCTGCTGCTGGTGCAGGCCCTGGATGAAGGGCAGGTGGATGTTAATGCGTACAAGGTGCCGTCGCGCAGCCCGCGTTATGACTGGAACCTGGTGCTGCCGGTGGAGGAGGTGCTGGCCTCCGGGCGCAAACGGCGCAAGTAGATCAAGGGTCTACCCTGGACATCTTCAGGGTAGACCCTTGATATGAGAATTGTCATTGCGAGGAATGCTTTTTATGACGAAGCAATCTCCACGACAGCCGGGCGCCGCGACAACCAGGGGAGGAGATTGCTTCGACCTGCATCAGGCGCAGGTCTCGCAATGACAAAATCTGA
>JAGUYX010000092.1 GCA_020061145.1 Anaerolineales bacterium
AGAATAATTATCCTGCGGGAATTTACGCTGAAATTTCTGAGTGATTTGCTCGAAATCATACCCGGAGGGCCAGGTAATGAAGAATCCAGGTAACTGGCTCCGATCTGTTAAAACTTCGAAAACTTCCCAACCCTCTTCCTGTAATAATTCCTCAGTGTGTTCAGCAAGCTCAGGATGTAAACGAAGCCAGGCGTTGAGAATAGACAGGCATAGTTCTGATGATTTCTCGAAGGCTTTTACGGTGGCTTTCCCCCGCAAAGCGACCGGGGCACGCAATGGGTTCCGAAAACCAGAGACAGTCACCAGGGCTTTTGTCTGTTGATTGATGGGTATTTGGATGTCATCGGTCAACTTGTCCAGGTGGATAAGCGTCTCGATAATGATTTTTTGGCGAAAATCTGCGCGCATGAATTCATTAATCGCTGCAAAGGGTGCAAATTGCGTGGTTTGTTCCATATCTGTCATGTTTCAATTATAGCTGGGAAGCCTGCAGACGAGTAAAATAGGTGTGCCCTGGAATGCACCTTGCATCCATATTGGTCTGGAAGGGTCGAAATGGATTCGCAGGGATTTGCATTCATCAGGTTTGTCACCAGGGAGGGAAAATGAGCAGGTCGATTTTGGTAATTGACGACGATGATTTTATGCGAAAGTTACTGGCTACATTGCTAACCCAGGATGGTTACCAGGTGATTCAATCTGATGACGCCTCTAAAGCTTTGGAATTATTGAGCAGTAATCCAATTGACCTGATTACCTGCGATTTGATGATGCCTCATATGGATGGCTTTCGCTTTTTAGAGAGGATTAGACGCCTGCCCGGTTATTTGCAGGTCCCGGTGATTATTATCACCGCGGCAGGCATCCCTGGTATGCACCAGCGCGTGCTGGATTTGGGTGGATGTTGTATTCTCGAAAAACCCTTTACCGCCGAGGACTTACGCCAAACGATTCGTCAAAAATTGCCATAAACCCGGAAAATCAGCGTTTATTGCCCAAACATATCCAGTAAAACCGGGTTAATCACTTCCCAGTTCGGAGCCAACACCTGAGCGCCTCCATCCGTGGTGAATGGGTATACCATATCCCGGGTGATCATGCGGGTATCCATTTCGGTCAATCCGCCGATTAAAAACGCGATGCCAATCCGTGGCCATAAATAAATCGGCAGGTCAGTTTCTGCCAGGCGAAGTAATTGCAACGAAACAATTGGCAGGTCTGTCAGGTTTTCAGGCGCCATTAAGCTCCGCAAAACTCCACGTAAAAAAATCTGTCCACGCTCCATCCGAAAGAAATCATCAGACCCCTGGCGGTCACGGACGAAAGCCAGCGCCTGCTCGGAAGATAACTGGTGGTTACCGGCGTCATAGCCGGACATCGGCTCATCCAGGGAGATTTCGATTCCTCCCAGGGCATCCACAATCGATTTGAAACTATCAAAACGCAACCGCACCGCATAATCTACATCCACGCCAAAATTGGCTTCTACCACCTGTTTGGCTGCCTGCATACCGCTGCCCGGTTGATCCGCCTCAGCAAAGAAGTGCGCTGTATTGACCCGATTTTGCCCATAACCCGGCACCTCAACCCATAAATCCCGGGGAATCGAGAGCATTCCGATGTAGGCGCGGGGCATTACCACCGTGGTCAGGATCATGGTGTCGGTCCGGCCGAGCGCCCCGCCTTCCTGGCGATCGTCGATACCCAGAATAAGGATATTGGTTCGCCCCGGAAAGAAAAGATAAAGGACGATCAATCCGAGTAAAGCCAGAATGGGAAACGAAAAACAACCACAACCGGTTCGTCGATAAACCTGCTTCCGGGCTGGTTCAGGTCGGGAATAGGCCGGCTGATGTACCCGGGTTAATGCCTGGGAAGGTTGCGTATCGGCAATTGGATCAACCGGGTTTTCGGTCTGGTTCCAGTGATATTTGGGAGTCCTCATTGGTTTTCGTGATCGTACCAGATCATATGGGTAGTCTTTTTCATGGAGAGGCGATTATACCCGTGTTTCCAGGTTTGCATGGTCAGTAATGGCATACCAATTGCACCCTCTGGCAGGGATTCCGGATGTGAGAATCTGCTGGTTTCCACCAGATTTCAATTTTTGGTGGATTTTATCCCCACAGGATGGAACAAAATTGAGCCTGTGGGCGTTAAATGCAGTAAGGAAAGGCGGTTAGATGCGAGAACTATCACAAATACCCACTTGATTTGCAAGTGATTTTGCGCTATGCTTTTTGTGACAATCGTTATCTACACGAATGCCACATTAATCATACTTTTTTCTGACCAAAGGAGCCATCCATGAAACGGATTTCCACAATTATTATCCTCTTGATGTTGTTGTTCACCTCTATGATCCCTGTGGCAGCGGCGGATAACCAGCTGGTCATCCCAACCTTCTCCATCAAGAGTGTTGAGGCGGATAAGACCGTCACCATACAGACCTTTAATTTCCCGGCGAATGACACGTTCGTGGTCACCATGGGAAAAATTGGTACACGTGGGGTCGGGGGCATCAAGGTCGACACGATTGATAGCGGAAGCGGGGGCAGCTTCTCTCTCACCTTTAAAATCCCCGATGCGCTGAAAGGCCTGTATCAGATTGCGATCCGGTTGGAGAGTCCTGTAAGCGGGTACTTCGCCTATAACTGGTTCTACAACAACACTTCATCCGGTACCGGTGGGCCCGGACCCTCTCTGCCACCCGGAACGTTTCCAACTTTTTCCATCTTGGCAGTAAACGCGGATAAAAACGTCACCATTCGCACTGCCAACCTGCCTGCCAATGATACCTTCGTCGTTACGATGGGTAAAATCGGAACACGAGGTGTCGGCGGCATCAAGGTGGATACGATCGACAGCGGAAGCGGCGGGAGCAAGGAATTCACCTTCACGATCCCGGATGCATTGAAAGGCCAGTATCAGATCGCCATTCGCTTGCAAAGCCCCAGCTCAGGGTACTTCGCCTACAACTGGTTCTACAATAACACTTCATCCGGTACCGGTGGGCCTGGACCTGACTTTGGCCTATCGCCAGGCACATTCCCCACTTTCAGCATCATTGGTGTTGTCCGCAACCAGACGGTAACCATCCGTACCAACAATCTATCGAAAAACGACACATACGTGGTGCGTATGGGTGCGATGGGCACCCGCGGGGTAAATGGCGTCAAAGTCGATACGATTGAGACAGGAACAGGTGGGGTAAAGGAGTACACCTTTGATATCCCGGATTCACTGGCGGGTTCATACCAGATCGCAATTCGCATCGAGAGTGCCAAATCGGGATATTTCGCCTACAACTGGTTTTACAACAATACCTATCCATAAACCGGAATCCTGGGTTCAGGAAGACCTCATCACCTGATGGGGTCTTCTTTTTCGCATTTTTAGATCTCGTTCGGAGGTTTGCGGGGGCACATACAATTCCTGCGTAACCTTTATTACCCTTTCACGACATTGAATAAATAGATGACTGGATCCGGCCAAAATGCGTCCAAGAAATAATCTTCTCACGCCGGTGAGCCTGTTTTTCACGCTTCTTTCTCTCAGTGGGGTTTTTGTGGTTTACCTGCTGCTGGGAGGTGAATTATTCAGTCCGGGTGGTTTATCCGGAAAGTCGAAGGAAGGTGTTCTGTTGCAGGGGTTTCGTTCCCACGCAGAATTTGAGCAAGAATGCGCGCGTTGTCACCAACCACTGACAACGCAGATGGCGAACCTGTGCCTGGATTGCCATTTTGAAATCCAGAAGGAAATAAGCATGGAGGAGTCTCTGCACGGAACCCTGCCTGAGCCGGATGCATGCGCCACCTGCCATCTGGAGCACCGCGGCATAAATTTCGATCCCACACACTCTGCTCGCTTTCTTTACGACCATAATCTGGCGCGTTTTGTCCTGATCCACCACC
>JAGUYX010000028.1 GCA_020061145.1 Anaerolineales bacterium
CCGATGGGCAAGTCCCAACCTGCACAGACTGTGGAGGCGTGATCACGCCGAACGTGATCCCCGCTGGCGGGGAGTTGCCAGCCAAAACAGTTCTGGCGGCGCACCAGGCCGTGCGCGCCGGTTTGCAGGTCACTGATAGATTTCAAATCGAGGCTAATCGCGGTAGTCTCCTGCTCCGGCGGAAAATGTCCGATTAACCTTCCTTTTCACGACGGCTTTTTTTAAGTTGTGCTTGGCTCCCCGGCATCGATCGCCGGCTTCGGGCTTCATCTGGATAGTGGGCCGGCGCTGCGCACCAGAAGCGCACCCCGTACCGTTCGACCACCTGCGCTCGGCCGCTGTCCGTCAACTCCGTCAGCGCCTGGCTCACCTGCCCCGGTGCCCAGCGATCCAGTGCCCGCTCCAGTTCTTCCTGGCGCATGGGGTGGCGGGTGATGATGCCGATCACCGCTTCAACAACGTTATCGTAACTGCTCAGGTCGAAGCTGCCTTCGGCCGGGTGCACCACCTCGGCAATATTGCCCAGGATGGCCAAAGCCTGCATCAGCCCATCCTCGGTCGGCGGCTGCACCCAGGTCTCGGCCGGTGGCCGCGTTGGCAGGTTGATGTGCACGGCATCCGGACTGATCCTTTGCAGCACTTTGGCGATATCCAATAATGCCTGCGGAGTGTCGTTCAGCCCACGTACCAGCATGACTTCCACCCATAGTTTGCCACGGTATTCCTCCCGGAAGGCGACCAACCCTTCCACCAACCTATCGAAGGTGAGATCCGGGTGGGGGCGGTTGATCTGGCGATACAGCTCGGCTGTGCCGGCGTCCAGGGTTGGCAAGACCGCATCTGCGGCGATCAACTCCTGGCGCACTTCCAGCAGATAGAGCAGAGATCCGTTCGTGATCACCGCCACCGGCAGTTCGGTCATGTCCTTTACCTGGCGGATCAGCCAGCCCATGTCGGCGTGCAGGAGCGGCTCGCCCGATCCGACGAAGGTCACCCAGTCGATCTCTCCCGGCTTATGTGCCGCCAGCGCTTCCTGCACTTCCGCCAGGATCTCTTCCGACGAGAAGTATTCCTTGCGTTCATTGACCAGCGGTTGGGTGCGCCCGAGCTGGCAGTACACGCAGTTCCAGTTACAGGTTTTGAGCGGGATGGTGTCAATCCCCAGGGACTGTCCCAGGCGCCGTGACGGAACCGGCCCGAAGACGTACTTCATGAATGATCCTTTCTCCCCAACGCTCATGCGAGTTCACGGATATCCAGGATGCGCTCGACCAAAGGTTCGCCCGCAGAGATTAAAGATTGGCTGTCAACTCCTGCCACCTTGAGGGTGACTTCCCAGTTCAGGCTGCTTTCTCCCAGGAACTTTCCTAAAGCAAGGAGGTCGCCACCGATATTGAAAATGACCTGGGTCAGCCTGGCCAGTACGTCAGGGAAACTGGGAACCAGCACGGCCAGGCGAACCCCAGGTTCGCGCGCACCCAGCATCTCTAGAAAGATCTTGAACAGGTCCGTCTCGGTGATGGTCTCGACGACCTCCCCATCGCGGACGACCGGCAGGCCGCCAATTTTGTGGTCCGCCATGATGCGGGCGGCCTCTTCGAGGGGTGTATCCTCTGTTGTGGGCAGGTGCTGGATGACCCAGGTTTCCCAGGAGACGGTTTCAACCAACGACCACCAGGTTTCCGGTGCATCGCTCCAGTCGAAATTCTTGGGGATCGACGGATCGGGTTGCGTATGTCTGGCCAGATAACACTCCGGATAGATGCCGACATAGGTGTATAAATGCGGGTAAAGAGGCACCGCGATCGCAAAACTGGTGAAGTGCAGTTGTTGGCACTTCGCCGGCAGCTCGCGAATGGCGCGGATGCGCTCGTGCATGAACCGCCAGCAGGTCATGCCGTCCGCGCCGGCCAGTTGTATGGGCTGAGAACCCCGATATGCCACGAAGGCAACAAAAACCAGCCCGGCGATCAGGACAAGCGCCAAAAGCAAGCGGATGAAAATTCCAGGGGTAGAAAAAACTGAACGGATCATCGGTAACTCTAATTTGATTCTACAACAAATTGTCTACCGCTCTCATCCGATTTATCTCGGTCACAGATTGATGGACTGGTTCAAACCCTCCTTAAGCCGTTACCCCGGTTTACACCAGGTGTGTTCGGGGATCATACCAGGGGGAATACTCCAACATTATCATTAAACTAATAATCATCATCGATCTCAGATAATATCTGTTTATACTCTTCCTCTAGTAGGTTCTCAAGATACGCAATATCTACACTTACAGCTTCGAGTTCGAACTCCAGGTGGAGTGGAATAACAATCGGATTTGGAAGATTATCTGCATAAAGTAAGGCCTGCAGCTCTTTTGTGGATCTCTCATGGGCACCAATAAATAATTCGCCGTTTGACCAAATTCGTGCTTTTGGCTGAATGCTACCAAACTCTGCCTCCAATGTCCATTTAGTCCCATGATATTCAACATCAAAATTTCTCTCAAACACAGTGGACATTGATTCCAATGAATCCAATGCTGGTGAGGAGAGAAAATTATGGTATTTCCGAGGTCTTTGGGTTAAATCTGATCTTGTAATTATCCTCATCATCGGATCTTTTTCATCTGTGATCACTAACCGTACATTACTGGCCGTAACTTGCCCATGATTCGTTACGGAAAACCCAGCGGCTTTTAGTAGTAATCGATCCTGATAATACTGAACTAATTCTTTGTAAAAGTTCTTATTAGGATGACCAAGTTCGATGGACAGGTGCGGAAACTGGGACCTTGGTTCAAATATTGGAATTTGTTGACCTTCCGGAAGTTCTATAGTCTTGCAGAATACTTTTAATGATCGGCTTAATGGTTCTCTCAAAGAAATATTCGCAAATTGTAGATCCAGTGATGACTCATCCAATGCTTCGATAGAAGTTGTACCCATCTTGGCAATTTCATCTGGTGAAGCCTCATCTGTCGAGCTACCCCTTCTGATATAAACCACGTTCTTTTTTAATTTGCCAAAATCTTTGGTTAAATAAATTGGGCGTATTTGAAGAGGTATTCGTAAAACTCCCAATTGAACACCTTCAAATTCGAGGGCTATATATTCAAATGTAATTGGTTTCTGTGTTTTACTATTTACAAATTGTTGAAGAGAATGGTCGTCAAGATGAAAGTCAACGCCTATAACTTTGCTTCTCCCGCCCCTGAATTCCTCCACACCAATCAGAATGTATGCATCCGTTCTCCTCCATGCATTTGAAAAAGCCAAAATGTCCTTTAATAATTCTGATTTTTCAAAATCGTCTGAACCCTCAAAATGATATTGTTCTCTCTTGAAGTCCAGGTAAGCACTTTCATTTTCATTTAGGAGTTGTTCAATGTAACTCGGATCCATCTCGGAATCACTTTCAAATAATAATTCTCCAGAACCATGCCCTCTAAAATTATATTTCCTTTCCTGTTATTTCCCCTTCTTTTTCGTTTCTAACCAAATTTTATCACCCTCACCCCGTTTCCCTGTTTGTAAATCAGCAAGATTGGTCAACGATACAACCAGCAACTTATTCCCCAGGCAATAGTTGATCTCGCTGCGCATATTTCCAATGCAGGAGCGATTAGCGCATTCCATAAACATCCTCCCGCCGCTGACCTGGCAGGCTGGATTTCCAGCCGCGCTGTGTGCTGCACGCAGCGGGTGCCAGGCAACGATTCTTCTACCCCGGCAAACAATAATTCGATAAAATTGGCCAATGAACATCGAGTTCACCGGCAAAATCTGGTTCTGGAAGGGTCCTGCCCCATGGTACTTCGTCACCGTACCGGAGGAGCAGAGCGACGACTTGAAAACCATCTCCGGGATTGTGACCTATGGTTGGGGGATGATCCCGGTTTGGGCTCAGATTGGCAAAACCGGGTTTGAGACCTCCTTGTTTCCGAAGGACGACCGTTACATCGTTCCGCTCAAGGCGTCCGTCCGGGACGCAGAGAAGCTCG
>JAGUYX010000313.1 GCA_020061145.1 Anaerolineales bacterium
CGAAGCCAGCGTGGTGGAAGCAGCGGGCGCTTCGGGGGGAGCTGCGCTACGCCAGGCATACCTGGCGATTCTGTCCGGCACGGTGAATGTTGCCCTGGTCGTGGGGGTAGAAAAATACACCGACCGCATCGGCTCGCGGGCGGAAGAATCCCTCGCTGCCACTACGGATAGCGATTACGAAGCCGCCCAGGGATTGACCCCCACCTCGCAAGCTGCCTTGCTTATGCGCCGATACATGCACGAATTTAATGTTCAACATGAGGATTTTGCCGGTTTCCCCCTGGTGGCACATGCCAATGGCGCCACCAACCCCAATGCCATGTTCCAAAAGGCCATCAGCCTGGAGACTTATACCCGTGCCGGGGTGGTCAGCGACCCATTGAATTTATTCGATGTAGCTCCCCTGGCAGATGGAGCGGCTGCCGTGGTGCTTACACGCCGGGAATTGCTACCGGGGAATAACACTCGTCCGCTGGTGCGGATCTCGGGTTCCAGCCTGACAACCGATACGCTCGCTTTACACGATCGCCGTGACCCCTTATTCTTCAATGCTGTCCGTTTATCCACCGAACGCGCCTGTCGCCAGGCGGGGATTCTGCCCACGGATGTAGACCTGTTCGAATATTTTGATAGCACCAGCATTATGGCAGCGTTATCCATGGAAGCAGCGGGTTTTGCCAATCGGGGGGAAGGCTGGAAACTGGCGCAAGATGACCACCTGAGCCTGCGAGGCGAACTGCCTGTTGCCACTTTTGGCGGCCTGAAGGCGAGGGGTTATCCAGGCGGAGCGACCGGTGTATACCAGGCGGTAGAAGCCACGCTGCAATTGCGCGGCGCTGCCGGAGGAAATCAGGTCGCCGGGGCGCTGCGGGCAATGATTCAGGCGTTGGGAGGTCCGGCTTCTACCGCGGTGACCCATATTTTTGAGCGCTTGGGTTGATTGATGCCCGGATTTGGTAGCATTTGACAGCTCATTCCGGCGGTTTGATAGCTTCTGAGAGTCTCAAATGCCTACAATACACCTCGTTTGAAGTAGAAACCCGCTTGTAAAGGAGCCAGAAACCATGGAAATTCCCCGCCACTGGCGATTAAAAAAACAACGTTACGCTCTGGTCGGCGAAGTATGCCCTCATTGTGAAGCGAAAATCTTCCCCCCACGGGATGTCTGCCCCGAATGCAGCCGTGAAGCCAAAACCGAGTTTCAATTCAGCGGTCGCGGCGAAGTGTACTCCTACACCACTGTCTACGATCCGCCGGCCGGTTATGAAGAGCAGGCTCCCTATACCGTCGCCCTGGTCAAGCTGGAAGAAGGACCGGTAATCACCGCCCAGCTCACCGACCTGGATGGTCAGCCGGTGCAGATCGGCATGCCGGTGGAGATGGTCACACGCAAGCTGCGCAACGACGGCGACGAACGCGGATTAATCGTTTACGGGTATAAGTTCAGACCACGATTAGAGCGGCAAGTAGCCAATTAATCGAGTGCGCTCCTCCTTTGATTAGGTAACGACGCTGCCCCGAAAGCAATGGGCAGCGTCTTCATTTTCCAGGCGGTGGCGGTGGATGGCTACCCATCCTCACGCAAATACCATTATGGGATTTACCCAAGTGGAAGAAATACCTGCGGCACCGGGTGAAATCAGCCAGGCATTAATCCAGCAGGGTTTCCATGGCTTCCAATAGATTCAGCACTCTTCGTCCGGATTTTTTCAACAAAAAGCGGTGTAGCAAGGCGGCTGTATGGGGATGCTCGCGCTCCAGGCTGTGCAAATCATTGGCGGGTAATCGATACAGAATGCTCTCCCGCGCAGCCCGCACAGTCGCAGGGGCAGGTATACCCAGGTAAAAGCTCAGCTCTCCGGTGATAGCTCCCGGACCTCCGCTTTCCAAACGAACGACGTGTGAATCGCCGGTCTGGTATTCCACGGTTATCTCACCGGCCTCCAGGAAATATAAATATGGCTGAGGCTCTCCCTGGCGGATGAGCAGTGCCCCATTCTGTAACTCCACCCTTTCCAGGTAATTCATCAGGTGAAGCAAACCCTGATCGTCTCCTATTTCCTCTTGTTCGGCTTCTGCCAGCAATGCGGCAAAGACCAGAGCCAACCCACCGCGCTCCTGCCCGGCCTGCACTACCCCAGGTTGCGCCAGAATACTGGCCTCCCGCCCGGCTTCGCCTTCCAGCACCAATTGCTCATACCACTCCACGCCATGATCCAGGTCAGGAAATAGCCGCCAGCTTTCCTGATCTGCGCGGGTTAATACATCTCGTTCCAGTTGCCTTTGCACCTGGTGCGCTAACTGGATAAAAGCCAGGATGACACCATGGTTGCGCAGCAGGCGTTTGAGACGGACAAAACTCAAGGCAGCGGAGGCATCTACGCCATTTACCCGCCGGAAATCCAGCATGACCACACGCAAGGGCGCCTCGGGATGCTCTTCCAGGCGCTGTTTGAGCTGTTCGTAAATCCGGTTGGCAGTACCGAAAAAAATGTAGCCCTGCAATTCCAGGATGAGCAGTTGTTTCCCTTCCCGATGCAGGAGCTCAGTCTGTGGCTGCGGACGTTGCACACGGCTGCGTAAACTGCGCCCGCTCAGGATATGCCGCACCACGGGTACCCGGCTATATTCAATAATAAACAACGCCACCGCCAGCGCGATACCCACCGCCAGGCCTGTCAATAAGCTAAAGACGCTCATGGCCAGCATGATAACCACGACCATCAAATAATCGGCGCGCGAAAGCTTGCGCAATCCTTCAACCAGCCATTCCACCAGGAAGGTCAGTCCTAAAAAGGTCAACACGCCGCCTAACACCGGTTTGGGGAAAAAGGAAATCAGCGGGGCGCCAAAAAACATCACCAGACCCGAGAAAAAAGCGACCAACAAACCTACCAGGCGATGATTGGCCCCCAGGCGGTTACTGAGCACCGACATGGTGACGATCACATACCCCGGGGGACTGGCGCTGAAAGCCGCAACCAGGTTCGCGAAGCCGCTGGCGCGTAACTCCTGGTTTAAATTGATCTCTCGCCCGGTGGATACTTCCACGCCACTGGCATATAAAAGCAGGGTGATGCTGCTGATCAAAATCAGCGTGGCAATTTCGGCGCTGCGACCCAGGATAGCCCGCCACTCCACATTGTGCAATTGATCCAGTGGCGGTGGTTGCCATAACGCGCCCGCGGGGAATGGCTCGAACATCAACCCCAATTCGGTAGCCTGGAGAATCGTAGTGCCAGTCAGACCAAGGATCAGGTAAAAAATCGCTATAGCGGCCAGGATCATGAGCGGGGAGACAAGATAATGGCG
>JAGUYX010000245.1 GCA_020061145.1 Anaerolineales bacterium
AAATATGGGTCGCCTGCGAGCCCAAAATAACACGCAAAAGCCGGTTCCGTTTTCAACCCGGCCTGGCGAAGTAACTGGATGCCCTGCCGGATCTCCGGGCCGCCCATCGCCAGCAAGCGGGCTTCGATGAGTAAATGCCGGTAAGCGCGCTGCTGGCGGACTGGCAGCGCCTGTCCGAATATCTCGACAGGGAAAACCCCGGCCTGGAAACGTACAATCGTGTAGGCTGGAGATTCTTGCACATTATGGTATGCGCAATATCCCGGCAGGCTCCCAAATTCACGCTTCGCCAACGCCAAAAAAACCTCAGGCTGGTGGACTTCGCAAATCACGTCCAGGTCGCTGTCGGCCAGATCGATACCCAGAGGAATCGTACCGGTTAATACGGGTGTATAGGGGGCCAGCGCCTCCATAATCCGGTATTCCACCAGGGTCGCGTAGGCCTGTTGCTGGCGCGGCGAGCCACCCTGCAGATAACCGATCTCAAACCAGTCAGGCATAGAGAAGGCGTTCATCCGGTATAACTTTTAACTTTTCACCCGCCCGTTTGTCCCCATTTTTTCCTGCACCAGGGACATCAAATCGGTGAGCGGCAGGGAGTCAAGCGAATCCAGTTCCAGGTCGCCGGCTTCGAATTTCATCTGCCGGGTCAGGTTATTGGGCACGACCACACAGAACAAACCGGCGCGTTTGGCTGCCAGCGCCCCCAGTGGGGAATCCTCCAGAGCAAACGCTTCCAGCGCCGATACACCCAGACCGGAAAGCGTATCCAGATACAAAGCGGGGTCGGGTTTGGTCAGTAAAACATCCTCGGCGCATTTGACCACGGAAAAATAATGCTCCAAATCGCGGTTGCGCAAATGATATTCCACCCATTCCCGCTCGGAACTGGAAGCCAAACCCAGACGCAGACCGAGCTGGCGCGCCTGCTCCAGATAATCCAGCACGCCGGGGAGCAAGGGTTGCCGGTCAGCCAGCTCGTATTCCCTCCGGGCGCGGCGGGGTTCGAGCTCGTCCCAATTTATTTCCAGTCCCGTACGTTTTTCAAGCTCGCGATAGGGGTTGAAAGAACTTTCCTTCGTCCCGATGGCTGCCTGCCAGGTATCGAAGGTCAATTCCTGATCAAATTTACGATACAGCTCCTGCCAGGATTGAAATACCGGGGTTTCTGTCTCCAGGATTAAACCGTCAAAATCAAAAATAATCGCTTTCAGCATACCGTTTGCCTCAAAAAAAGGGTGGCTTTTACGAGCCACCCCGGGTTTATAGGTCTAGCATTTTGGGCGGGATCAACCACACCAGCTCGCCTCGGGGTGGGCTATGGTCGAGCACATCGACCCGCGCCAGCCCGCCTTTTTTCATCACCAGCCGGCTGCCGCCGGTGAGATCGCTGATTACCGTGCTAAAATCCGGCTCGTGACCAACCAGCATGATCGCGTTGTTCGCCGGATGGTCTTCCAGTATTGCGGCAAGATCATCCAGATTAAATCCAGGAGCCAGGCGGGTCTCGATCTCCAGGGGAATATCCAGGTTAGATTTGGCGATAATCAGCTCCGCAGTCTGGCGAGCACGCGCCAGCGGGCTGCTGAGGATCAACTCCAATCCCAGTCCCAGTTTCTGGATGGTCTGCGCCGAACGGGTTGTCCGGCGGATGCCTTTCTCGTTCAGCGGTCGATCCGTATCCGGTCCCGACCAGTTGGGATGGTCCGCCAATGCATGCCGAAAAAAGTAGAGGTTCATCTCACCAACCTCCGCAAGTTATAACACAGCTATGGCTTGGGCGATCTGTTGTAAAAATGCCGGGGTGTTGAACTTCGCCCATACCTCGGGAAATTGTACCAGCAGGGTGTGACGTTCGTTCGTGCGGAAAGCCAGATATTGAACGATCCCTTGCGGGTTCTGGCGTTCTTCCAAGGGAAGATCGAGCTGGCTGGTTTCCCAGTCTTCCAGCAAATCCTGCAACATACCGCAGGCCACATCGGCATCATTCAGGTCGCCCAGGTGGTCCTGTACGGTCTTGATCCGCTCGATCACGGATTTCGCCTCAGCTCCAAGAACTTCGCGGAAGAATTCCAGGGTGTACCGCAGATACTTGAATGAAATCCTTAAATTGTGTAATTGCGCGTAAGAGGCGTTTTGCAACACCGGGTCGTAAGCCCGAACTGCGGCCAGCCGGGTGTAAATCATCATCGGCGCTACTTCACGCACCCGGTAGGGCGCCGGATTTTCCGGATCGAAAGGAATGGTTCCCAGCGCCGGCGTCGTAACAAAGCGGTTCATCACCTGCACAAAATCCAGATAATCCTGCCTGACCAGGTAGTCAATCATCCGCTCGCGGTGCCTCTGCCGTTCAGACTCCCATAGCCGGATCAACGGCTCCAGACCCTGTCGCTCTCCGCTGTCCAGGCTGGCGAGGTAAGTGCCCGCCTTTTCCAGGAAAACATCCAGGTCGCGCACCTGCCCCAGAACCCGGCCGGTAGCACGTAAACCTTTCCGGATGGGCTTAATCAGTTTGGGCTGGAAATAGGGGCCAAACACCTCCAGCGCAGCGCGCATTCTGCGGGTGGCGACGCGCATATCATGGAGTTCTTCGATATCTTCACCCAGGCGAGTACCCGGTTCGTGCAGCAGCATCTGGATAAAGTGGTATTTCAGAACCTTGCGCCCCGCCTCCGCCATACTGTCGTCGGGCAATAATCCTGGGCCAGAAAGTTGTTCGGCCAGAGCGACGATTTCAGACGGTTCCAATTCGCCTTCGGCGAGCACACGCACAGCCTGTCCGGAAACCTGGTGCCAGTAGGCGGCTGCATTTTGCGCGGCAGTGGCATCCAGGCGCGCCTGCGGGCCGTGCAGGCGGATATGCAAATTCTCCGGATTGGACTGGATCACCTCGGGCGTGGAGGACTGGCTCTGGCTGGCATTCATGGCTACAGACAATCGCAGTAAACCCAGCAATAATTGGTAAGTTTTCGGCTCCACCCCTGCCGGCAGGCGATCGTTTTCGCGGGAATTTTTCGCGCGTTGATTTCTAACCAAAGCGGCGATCAGGGTCTGTTCATCCGGCGAGAAGCCTTTAATCGAAGCCTCAAGTATTTCTGCCCCTGCCTTTTTGGGTTTACCCTTCAAGCGATGCAGGCGCGCCGCCGCTTTTAACACAGCCCAATAGCGGCGGTCCAGAGCATGAACCGGCCGGGTGGTTTCGAATAACAGGCGAGCGTAACCTGCGACAAATTCTCCGGCAGCAGAATCTCCTTCATCCGCCAGTTGGGCAACGCTCAGTGGCGTAGTCTGCGCTGGAGTGTGATCTGCCTGAACGAAAGAATCCGGATCGTCGCCCGGGTGATAGCTGGTGTTCTCAAGCTCCGGTTCCGGCTCCGAAAACTGAGCATCCGCAAAGATTTGCATACCCTTCTCCTGGAAAAGTTGACGGATATAACGCGTGTGGCGCGGGGAAAGCCCAACACGTTCAACAACCAACCGGGTATCCAATCCCTGGTGGTAGAGCAATAAAACCTGCGCCCATCGCTCTTTGACAGGATTGCCGGCTTGTGTGGTGATCTGTTCCAGGGCAGACTGTTGTTCGACTGTTAGCTGGAAGCCGCTCATAATTTCTTCTTAGGGACTTTGCGCAAATTCACGCGGAGCGGTCGTTCACCTTGCGTATGGTAATGTAATAACCAGTTCTGGACGTTAAGCGGGGTTTCATTCGCTTTGGGTTTCAACCGTTCATAACTGCCATCAGGTTTCATCACCCGGGTTTTTACATTATCATGCAAATATACCGCCAGCACATCATTACGCAGATAGCGGATCAGTTGTGGGTCTTCAACCGGGAAAGTCGCCTCGACCCGGCGGTCAATATTGCGCGGCATTAAATCCGCGCTGCCCAGGTAAATTTCTTCCTTGCCGCTGTTGTGGAAATAATAAATCCGGCTGTGCTCCAGAAAGCGCCCCACCACGCTTCGCACGCGGATATTTTCGCTGATGCCCGGGATGCCCGGTCTTAATGAACAAATCCCGCGCACCAACAGGTCCACCTGGACTCCCGCCATGGAAGCCTGGTAGAGCTTACGGATAATCGGTTTATCAACAATGGCATTACATTTGAAAATCAGTTGACCCTGCTGACCGTTTTTTTGGTGCTCGATCTCCCGGTCGATCATTTCTTCGATCCGCTGGCGGAAATTGATCGGCGCAACCAGCAGCTTACGATAATTTTTCTTCGCAGAATACCCGGTGAGGTAATTAAAGAGATCCGTGGCATCCTTACCGATATCTTCATCGCAGGTGAACATACCGATATCTTCATAAACATGGGCGGTGATGGCGTTATAGTTGCCGGTCGAAAGGTGTACGTAACGCCGGATATGTTCCCCTTCCCGCCGGATGACCAGCGCGATTTTGGAATGAGTTTTGAGCCCGATCAGGCCATAGGCAACGTGCACCCCTTCCCGCTCCAGCATTTTCGCCCAGCCGATGTTGCTTTCTTCGTCGAAGCGGGCTTTGAGCTCGACCATCACGGCCACCTGCTTGCGGTTTTCCTGCGCTTCCATCAAAGTGCTCACTACAGGCGAGTTTCGCCCCACCCGGTACATTGTCATCTTGATCGCCAGGACGTTTTCATCCCGGGCAGCCTGCTTGAGAAACAGAATTACCGGGTCGAAAGAGTCATAGGGATGGTGGAGCAAAATATCATTCTGGCGGATCGCCTGAAAAATGTTGCCATCATACCTTTCTGAATGCAAGGTTTCCGGCAAAGATGGAACGAAGGCCGGATCCTTCAGATCATACCGATCGATGCTGGTCAGGGACATCAGGTCGCTCATTCCTAACGGGCCATCGAACGCGTATACATCCAGCGGATCCACTTCCAGGTTTTCGATCAACAAATCCAGCACGTATTTCGGCATACTCGTGTTTACGCTCAGCCGCACCACATCGCCGAAACGGCGCTGGCGTACGCTCTGCTCCATCGTTTCCAGCAAATCGGCGGCTTCCAGCTCCTGGATTTCGAAATCCGCGTTTCGCGTTACCCGGAAGGGATGCGCCTCGAGCACTTTCATTCCGGGGAATAATTGCTCCAGGTTGGCTGCGATAATCTGCTCCAGGAAAACAAAATAATGGTTATAAGGCACGGTGCCATCCCGGCGGGTGCCTCCGGATGAGCGTTTGAGGGGAAGCAATCGCGGCAGGGTATCCGGCACCTTGATGCGGGCAAAATGCTGCTTGCCATCCTCTCCCTGAACAATTACCGCCAGGTTGAGACTCAGATTGGAGATGTGGGGAAAGGGATGTCCTGGATCGAACGCCAGGGGGGTCAGCACCGGAAAGACAATCTCCTGAAAGTAGTTATTGGCGGTTTCTCTCTGGCTTTCGGTTAGCTCGGAATAGTTCAGCAGGTGAATTCCAGCGCTTTTCAAACCAGGCAGCAGCTCCTCCCTCTGGCAGGTGCGCATCTGGATCATAATTTCGGAGGCGATTTTGCGAATTTCCGCCAGCTGCTCAGCCGGAGTGGCGCCATCGATGGAACGCTCGGCGACACCCGCGGAAATCTGCATTTTCAATCCGCCCACCCGCACCATAAAGAATTCATCCAGGTTTAAGCCGACAATCGCCAGGAACTTAACCCTCTCCAACAACGGGTTTTCTTCGTCCTGGGCTTCTTCCAGCACGCGGCGCTGAAATTCCAGCATGCTGAGCTCGCGATTGATGTATAGCCGGGGATCATTTAAATCGGTGATCTCTGCCAGGGCGGCAAGATCGAGTTTGGGCATTCCAGAACCTCCAATAAAGCGGAACCGCGTAACCTGAAACAAGTTTACCAGACTCGGTCAGGCTGGCTCAAGATTTTTTGCTTTTCTTTTTTTTAGGTTTACTCTTTTTCGAGGAAGATCCACCATCTATGGTTCTCTGTTGCTCAGGAGGCGCAAAAGGATCGTAATTTAATTCCTTGCTGAGCCCCTCCACGAGAACTTTCAAAACCTGAACTCTGGCGAACCATTTTGAGTTGCCTGGGATGACCGTCCAGGGAGCTTTTACTGTGCTGGTTTTAAGCAACATGTCGTTGACTGCTCGTTCGTAATTATCCCATTTTTCGCGATTACGCCAGTCCTCATCAGTCAATTTCCAACTTTTCAATGGATCGCTGGCGCGTGCCTGAAAACGAGCCAGTTGTTCTGCATTGCTGATGTGCACCCAAAACTTGAACAACACAGTGCCGAAATCGACCAGCTGGCGCTCGAATTCATTGATTTCGCGAAAGGCACGTTTCCAGGCTTCATCGCTGCAAAAGCCCTCGACTCTTTCCACCATGACCCGCCCGTACCAGGAACGGTCAAAAATGGCGATTTGCCCCGCTTCGGGCAAACGGCGCCAGAAACGCCACAGATAATGGTGTTCGGCATCGTCTCCTTTCGGCGCGGCGATCGAATACACGGAGTAACCCCGCGGATCCAGGCGTTCGGTCACCCGCTTGATGGCGCCTCCTTTGCCGGCGGCATCCCAACCTTCAAAAACCAAAATCACCGGGCGTTGCTGCTGGTAAACCTGAAACCCAAGAGTATGCAATGCCACCTGATGCCGGATCAGTTGTTCCCGATATTCCTTTTTGTCTTCAATCGTCTGGGATAAGTCAACGGTGGCAAGCATCTTATCCTTCCTGCTCTGGCGGTTCGGCAGGCTTCCCAGCCGTCTCAGCCGGTAACGACTCCGGGCGGGTAGTGGTATCTTTTCGCGACCTGGACTTTCGTGCCTGCCTGGGTTTCTCATCTTCTGGGGATGGGTTTCCTGCCGCCAGAGCCACTTCAGCTATTGGCTCCTGCCCTGGAACAGGAATATGGACTTCTCGAAGGGGCGGCGTTTCTGGCAGAGCGCCCAGCGAATCCAGCTTTTCTTCCAGGCGATGGACGATCGTCTCGAAAAATTTAATACGCGTATGCCGGCGGTCGGTGGCTTCGACAATCGTCCAGGGGCCCCACTCGGTTTCTGTGCGGGCAAGCATTTCCTCAACCGCCAGCGCATATTCTTTATACCTGGCGTGATGTTCCCAATCTTCCGGTTCAACATGCCAGGCGGTCAGAGGATCCTTGAGCAATTTCTTGAACCGTTTTCTTTGTTCCTTTTTGCTGATGTGCAGGAAAAACTTGATAATCAGCGTTCCTTCATCCGCCAGGGTGTGCTCAAAGTCGACGATATCATCATAGGCACGACGCCATTCGGCTTCAGGAGTGAACCCTTCGACTCTTTCAACCAGCACCCGCCCGTACCAGGAACGATCGAAAATGGCGAACTCGCCACGCGCCGGTGTTTTAAGCCAGAAGCGCCATAACCAGGGGCGTTTCTTTTCGTAGGTGCGCGCTTCCCGGATCGGATATAGCTTAAAGCCGCGTGGGTCCAGTCGTGAGGTCAATTTCTGGATCGATGAGCCTTTTCCGGCGGCATCCCAACCCTCGAACAGAATCACCACCGGCAGGCCAACATCCCAGGTCGCCTTCTGCAGGCGATAGAGCCTGTCCTGCAAGGCTGGCATTCTTTTTTTGTATTCCGCTTTAGGAACTTCCAGGGACAGGTTTACTTTTTCCAGCATACTACACCTCTTTTCCCTGGCGACCGGTCAGGGTTATGGGCTGCGGTGACCTGCCTGTTGCAGGGACCGGATAATCGCCTCGCCAACCTGATCGATAGTGCCCAAACCGGAGATACGGATCAAGCGATCCTGGTTTTCATAATAATCTACCAAGGGGCTGGTTTGTTTATGAAAAGTCTCCAGGCGGGCTTTAACCGTTTCCGGTTTGTCGTCATCGCGTTGATACAGATATTCGCCGTTACATTTGTCGAATGGGCAGGTTTTGAAGGGGTTATAGACTTTGTGAAAAGGCGTCTGGCATTCGCGGCAAATCAGACGCCCGGACAGGCGGGTGATAATTTCGTCGTCTGGCACTTCCAGGTAAATCACCGCATCCACCTGGTGCCCCATGTCAGCCAGCATTTTTTCCAGGGCTTCTGCCTGAGCCAGCGTGCGTGGAAAGCCATCCAGCAGGACGCCATTTTGAATATCCGGTTCTTGCATTCGCTGGCGTACCATGGCGACGGTGATATCATCCGGCACCAATTCGCCGCGGTTCATGTAGGTCTCCGCCAGTAATCCCAGTTCCGTCCGGTTTTTAAGATTGAAACGAAACAGGTCACCCGAGGCGACGTGAGTCAATCCCAGTTCTGCCTGGATTTTTTCTGCCTGGGTACCCTTCCCGGAACCCGGTGCACCAAGCAAGATCACATTCATGCAAAACCTCCCTGAAAGCGTATATTATCTCGGTATAAACCGGCGGAACCGATTCCATAAACGGCGATAAATAAAGACCGTTATGGCCCCGGATTGTCCTGAATTCTAACATGAGTTATCCTCCCGTTACCCGAACACGGGAGGAAATCCCCAAAAAACACTGCCCCGCGTGGATCGCGGGGCAGTGTGAGGCCCTTAATCACCGGGTTGCACTTCCTCCGGTGGAAGCAATACGATCAGCCCCCATAAACCGATATCGGCGAATAACATCGGCGCCAGAACCGGCGCACCACGAATGAAGCGTTCGATCACGATTTTTCCCTGTGCAGTCAGGTCGACCTGCACGTGAAGGATCAACCCCAGAATCCCGGCCAGGATCATGGCCAGCATGGCAGCGATATATACCCAGATATCTCCCCGGGCAGGCTGTTTGACCGCACCCAGGGCGGCAGCGGTAACTGTGGCAAAGATACCGACGATTGTCGGAACCCAAAGCCAGGGATTGCTGAAATCGGTGCGGGCGTGATCGAGCACACTGCTGATCACCGTCGCCAGGCTGCCCAGGCTGACAGCAAACAGAAAAGCGCGGGTCTTACTGTACGGCAGGCGCACCCTGAAATTTCCGGGGAGCACCAGCGTTCCGGAATCAGGGGGTTCTTCACGCCAGGCCGCCGAAATACCAAAAACACCAACCAGGGCGAATGTCAGGGGACCGAGAATCGGTGGCGCCCAGACCAGCAAGGGTAGGGTCAGTTGTTGCCCGGGGGGTGCACCCGGTATGATCGCATAAAACAGGTGGTAATAGGCGCCCAGCAGACCAACAACAATAGATGCAGTGAACACCAGAGTGGCGGTCAATGAAGCCGGCTCGCGGAAGCGCAGTGAAAGCACCCCGGCGCCGAGCAGCAAAACCCCGGCAACCGGGCCAAACAGGATGGGGATCCACTCACGCAGGACAATTGTCCCGCTGATCAAATGCGCCAGGTAAGTTTCAACTCCCAGCATGAACATATTAAAAGCCGCCATAAGCAGGACGAACTGGTCCCGGTTGAATGGCAACCGGATTTTACTGAATGCCAGCAAGGCGGTCGCAACGTAGTTCATGGGGTATTCTCCGCTTGGGCAGCTTCTAATTTCTCCCGAACCATTTCCCGTAATTCCGCCAGGTCGGCCAGCATCTCGTAAGCTCCATGCCACTGGGTGTAATCCGGGCCTTGCATCCAGGCGCCAAACTTGGCGGTGCGTCCCCAATGGTGCCAGAGCTCAAAATGGACATAATCGATCGGCTCGTCGAACGGATCGGCAGTCAGCAGATTTTGCTCCTTAAGGGGTTGGATGATTTCATCTGACTCACGCACCAGTTCGTTTACCCGCCCCACCAGCAGGTCCCCATCTTTGTAGAACGCATCGATGAAGTTCGGGTTATGGCACTCCAGGCAGACCCCCTGCATGCGCACTTTATTGTCTTCCCAGGCAGGTCGGCGTTCGCTGATCGGCGAGAACAGGAACCAGGTCAGCCGGTCGCCGACATCATGTGTGCTACCCACGCTGCCGAACCCGCTCATATGGCAGATCGCGCAGGTTGGCGCCGGGAAGTCTTCCACGGTCAGGGTGCCGGGTTCAGCCTCCCAGTTCCAACGATGACCGCCGGTCATATAGGCAATCCCATGCGGGGATTCCTGGTAGATTTCCCATTGCGGGTGGTCCGGGCCGATATGGCAGGCATTACAGGTTTCCGGTTTGCGTGCCTGTTCCAGGCTGAATTCGTGACGCAGGTGGCACTTCTGGCATTGCCCCACCGAACCATCAACGCCGGGTTTGCCGACATTGTGACAGGACTCGCAGGCAAAGCGGGTAATCGCCGGACCCTCCAGCTCGGCAATCGCGTTACGCGATTTATCCGGAGCATATTGTCCTTCGGGGATCGCCTGGTAGATTGCCATCAAATCGGGGGTCAGGTCTTGCGTCCCAAATACGGCGGTATAGGCCGGTAAACCATGCCGGCTCTGATTGAACTGGGCGACCTGTTGTTGATGGCACTTCTGGCACATGGCTGTGGTGGGAGAGTTCAATACATAGGCGCCTTCGTGCTCCACAGCGCCGGGATAATCTGCCGAAACTTCATGGCAATCCTGGCAATCCACATTGGCGGCGGCCATCGTGCTGTGCCCATATTGCTGGATGATCCCGGGTGTGGTGCGGGCATGGCACTCGACGCACGTGTTTCTGCTGTTTGCCAGGGCATTGGGGCGCTCCTCGCCTGTCACCCGGGTGCCGGCATTGCCAATTGCCAGTACGATCAATACCACCCCAACGATGATCAGCACGCTCACCAAACCCAAAATAAGCACCTGACTGACTCGCATGGGTTGCTTATCATTCGCCATATTTCATTCTCCTCATAATGTCACTGTTGGGTTTACCCTGGGCTCGGGGATTTTCCCGGTTGTGGTTGCCGGTGATGTGATTGGAAAAGTGGCAAGGTATGAAATTTTCTAAAGTTTATGCTGTTGTTTACAGGAATCTGCTAATGGCTATGACCGGATAGCCTCTTCAGGAGCGATCAATCTCCGATTATATTAATGTCAGCTTAATATATACCACATTCGGTTCACTGGTTTCAACATTAATTGCGGAATGATC
>JAGUYX010000241.1 GCA_020061145.1 Anaerolineales bacterium
CGCCTGCGTGGTTTGTTGGCCGATTTTATGGATTACGCCGAAGGCGCCGTAGCGCGCATTCCGGCTGCGCTGGGCTCCCACACCGGCCCCAGCATGGTGGGCATCGCCATAACACCGCTGGATTTGGCCCAGCAAAATGGCCTCTATCCTTGATATCTGACGCAGATCGCAACAGGAAACATACCCTTGGCAAATTATGTCAGTAAAGTGGGAGTTCTGCGTCTTTTTATAACCTGCTCCGTCTTTATAGCTAAACCACATTAAATATAAGGAGTCAGGCATGGACGAAGCAACCATAAAATCGGCGGTTACCCAACATTATGCCCGCGTGGTGCAGGAATCATCCGCGGGATGTTGTGCGCCCAGCGCTTCCGATTGTTGCGGAACCTCGCTGGTCGATTATGGCGATCTGGATGCCCAATTACCTGTAGGCGCAAACCTGGGTTTGGGCTGCGGATTACCGGTGATGAATGCGGATCTGCATGCAGGCGAGGTGGTGCTCGACCTGGGAAGCGGCGCCGGCGTGGATGTATTCCTGGCTGCGCAATCCGTGGGTCCCACCGGCAGGGTAATTGGCGTGGATATGACGCCCGATATGGTCCAGAAGGCGCGAGCCAACGCTGCCCGGGGTGGATATGAGAATGTTGAGTTCCGCCTGGGTGAAATAGAGCATCTTCCTCTGGAAAAGGAAAGCGTGGATGTTATCCTTTCCAATTGTGTAATCAACCTGGTATCCGATAAGCGGCGTGTCTTTGCCGAGATGTTCCGGGTGCTTAAACCGGGTGGGCGATTTTCTGTGTCCGATATGGTAACCACGGGCGAGGTTCCCGCTGCGTTACGGCAGGATCCTGAGGCCTGGTCGTGTTGCCTGGGCGGCGCTCTGGATCAGGAAGTCTATCTGGACTTGTTAGGCAAGGCGGGATTTGTCGAGGTAAAAATAAGTAACAGCATGGAGTACAACGCGTATCGAACCGAGGCGTATCGTATCCTCAGCGTAACCGTGGAGGGACGCAAACCCTGATGTTATCCACCACCGAGGTCTGGAATCAATTCAGCGATGTGCTTCGGAATTTTATCTTGCGCAGGGTAAACGATCCACAAGACGCAGACGACCTGCTGCAAGAAGTGTTCATCAAGATCCATACCCGCCTGGATACGCTGGATGACACCGAATCGTTAACGGGTTGGATCTATCGAATCACGCGGAATACGATCATCGATTATTACCGCCGGCGCCGCCCGGCGGAACCCTTGCCTGAAAGCTTAAGTGTATACCCGGAACCTGTGGAAGCTGACCCGGAGGCATTAATTGCCTCCGGGTTACGCAGTATGGTCGAAAACCTGCCGGATAAATATCGCCAGGCGCTGTTATTGACGGAGTTTAATGGAGTCAGGCAGGTCGAGCTGGCGGATAAATTGGGTCTTTCGGTAAGCGGGGCAAAGTCACGCGTTCAGCGTGGCCGCGAGCTGCTGCGCCAGGCGCTGTATGATTGTTGTCATTTTGAATTCGATTTGCGGGGGAAGATGATCGATTACCAGCCCAGGCCGGATTGCTGCGAGCAGTGTGAAGCCTGATTGGCCCCCTGTGCATAAAAAAAATTGTGATATTAAGCACTTGTCTGACAATGGCAATGTTGCTATAATCTGGAATTAGATTTGCCCGGAGCCCGGTAAGTCAGGTTTGGATACCCTCCACGCACGGTTGGAGTAAGCAGATATCGATCGGAAAGATGTAAATAATGCATTATGGGAAGGCTTGAAGAGTAACGTGCACCAGCTTCGACATCGCGGTAAAAAATCCCGTCACCTGGGATCAGGCGGCTCGCCTGATCCTGGTTGGCTGTTATCCGATATACCTTTTCCGAACCGGATGGCGCAACAGTTGAATCGCTGGTTAGAAATTACGGTTACCTGCTTATACATGGCTGCAGAACACGTTACAAGGATTTGAGATTGCTCAAATCCTTGTTGTTTAAATAGCCCATATCTGGCACAGAGCACATGAAACAATTCTTATCCAAATTTTCCGTATCCAGTTTTTTTGATGCCATCTTGCCGGTCTTCGCCGCCTTGGCCGCCTTTGGGTTGGGTGCCTTCATGTTGTTGGCCCTGGGGGCGAATCCGATAACTGCCTATGCGGCTTTAATCGAAGGCGCGCTGGGTAGCTGGAATGCCGTAGCTGAAACTACTGTGAAAGCGGTGCCACTCTTACTGGTAGGCCTGGGAATTTGTATCGCCTTTCGCGCCAATGTGATCAATATCGGCGGGGAAGGGCAGATGATTATCGGGGCGATTTTTGCCACGCTAATCGGCTTGAATTTCACCGATTTACCTGGCTGGCTGGTGATTGTATTGGCAATGATCGCCGGATTTTTGGGTGGAGCCTTGTGGGGCGCCATTCCCGGATATCTCAAAGCCTATTTCAGCGTCAATGAAATCCTGAGCACGGTAATGTTGAATGCCATTGCTGTCCAGTTGATGAACTACCTGCTGCGCGGCCCGATGATCGATCCAGCCCAGGCGGAACTGGCTTCCAAAATACCCCAGACAGCCCGGCTGGATCCCCTTTTTCATCTACCGCGTCTGATACCCACCCGCCTGCATTTGGGCGCTCTGATTGCTGTTTTGCTGGCCATCGCGGTCTATTTCCTGCTCTTTCATACCACTCTGGGTTACCGTATCCGGGCAGTAGGTTATAATCCGGACGCCTCCCGATATGGAGGCATCCGGGTGCGCAAACAAATCGTGATCGCCATGTTGCTCAGCGGAGCATTTGCCGGCCTGGCCGGTGCGATACAGGTGTACGGCCTGAATTACCGGATGATCACAGATGGCTCAGCCAGCGGTTTCACCGGGAGCGCCGGGTTTAACGGCATTGTGGCTGCCCTATTCGGTCAGCTTCATCCCCTTGGCACCATTCCGGCGTCGTTTGTCTTCGGCGCCATGCTGGTTGGCGCAAACAGTTTGCAGCGCGCCATGCAGGTACCTTCGGCTTTTATCACTGCCTTGAATGGGCTGGTGGTGGTCTTCGTTGTCAGCAGTGAAATCTGGCGCAGGCGCCGGCAACACCGGCGTCGCCTGACCGCCAGGATCGTCGAGGATGAACTGGTTGAAGCAACGATTAAACCCGAAACGGAGGCTCAACCATGATTGAGGATCTGTTTTCGACAACCGTTCTGGTGGGCATCCTGGCTTCCGGTATTCGTCTGGCGACTCCTTACCTGTATGCGGCGATTGGCGAGACATTTGGTCAACGCAGTGGTGTGCTGAACCTGGGCGTGGATGGGCAGATGCTGCTCGGCGCGTTTGCCGCTTTTTATGTGGCCCTCACCTATCAAAACCTCTGGCTGGGTATTCTGGCGGCAATTATTGTCGGTGGTTTGATGGGTCTGGCGATGGCTTATGTGACCGTAAACCTGCAAGCCCAACAGGGCATCAGCGGTATCGGGTTTTATTTATTTGGGCTGGGAATGAGCGATCTGCTGTTTCAGAAACTGTTAGGAACCGTGGAGACTGTACGCGGTTTTCCTTCTCTGTATATTCCCTTCCTGAGCGATATACCCTTTTTGGGTGATATCTTCTTTCGCCAGAACATTCTGGTCTACCTGGCGTATCTCCTTGTCCCGCTGGCCTGGTTTGTGATGAATAAAACCACACTGGGTCTGAAAATTCGCGCTGTAGGAGAAAACCCGGAAGCGGCGGATTCCCTCGGGGTAAGTGTGGCCCGGGTGCGCTATTTTTCGATTATTCTGGGCGGTATGCTTTCTGGCGTGGCTGGCGCTTCGATGTCTATCGCCCTGTTGAATGTCTTCCAGCAGAATATGACCAGCGGCCTGGGTTTCATCGCCGTGGCGCTGGTGTATTTTGGCGGCTGGCGCCCCGGGGGTGTGTTATTAGGCGCATTGTTGTTCAGCATGGTTAATGCGTTACAACTCTGGATCCAGGTAAAAGGCATCCAGATTCCCTCGGATTTTGCAGTGATGATGCCGTATGTGCTGACTATCCTGGTGCTCGTGCTGGCGGTGCAGCGTGTCCGCCCGCCTTCGGCATTAACCAAACCATTTGAGCGTGAAAGTTAACCACCCGGCTATTTCAAAATTTTACTCGAGGAGGTGCGCCAATCCAACCAGACCCCGTGCTTTTCCACTGTTTGAAACCAACCCAATTTATAAGGAGATCGGGAGAATGAAGACTTCTGCCTGGATGAAAATTTCCATCCTTTTCGTATTGTTCACATTTTTACTGGCAGCCTGCGCGACCACTCCGGCCACGCCGGAGGTGAGTGAGCCGGAAACAACCGACGAACCTGTCGTAGAGGAGCCGTTCCGTGTCGCTTTGATCATGCCCAGCGCCATCAACGACCTGGCCTTCAGCCAGAGCATATATGACGCTCTGGTGAAAATCCAGACCGAAATGGGCGGCGAATCCGGGTTCCAGTTCGTGTACTCGGAGAACATGTTTGTGGTTGATGACGCCGCCGCTGCCATCCGCGACTATGCGTCTCAGGGTTACGACCTGGTGATTGCCCATGGCTCCCAGTACGGCAGCTCGCTGCGTGAAATTGCCCCGGACTTCCCTGAAGTCAGCTTTGCGCATGGCACCACTGTCGATACCTTCGTGGATGAAGGCATTACCAATGTCTTTGCTTACGAAGCAGCTTCAGACCAGGGCGGTTACGTCAATGGCGTGATGGCAGGTCTGCTCACCGAGAGTAATGTGGTGGGCGTGGTTGGCCCCATCGAAACCGGCGATGCCAAGCTGTACATCGATGGATTCAAAGCCGGCGTGATGGCCTCCAATCCCGAAGCGCAGGTGAACATCAACTACACCGGTTCGTTCTCGGATGTGGCGCTGGCCTCCGAAGCGGCCAATACCCATATCGGCGCCGGCGCAGATATTCTGACCGGCACAGCCCAAATGGTGGTAGGCGCGATCGGTGTCGCCGAAGAACGTGGTGTTTTGTGGTTCGGTACTCAATCCAGCCAGACCTCGCTGGCGCCGAGTATTGTGGTTGCCAATCAGGTATATGACTGGACCGTGGTACTGCGGGACATTATCAGCCTGATTAAGGAGGGCACTTTAGGCGGTAAAGCCTACGCTATTACCCTTGCGAATGACGGACTGGTGATGGACTTTAATCCACAATATACCCTGCCAGAAAGTGTTGGTCAGGCGGCTGCTGAAGCAATTCAGGGTATCGAAAGCGGTTCGATCACTACCCTGCCATAGCGGAAGTAAAAACCATGGGGCTGCCCTACTTTTGGGGTAGCCCCCCTAATCTTCGGTAAATTTGTTCTTGTCAGAAGGTGCAGGTATGGCGCAGGTAGAAAAGCGGGTACCGGGAACGGAACGCATCCAGACTGTTGAAATGCGCGGCATAACCAAACGTTTTCCCGGGGTGCTGGCCAATGATAAGGTCGATTTCGACGTGCGGGCGGGAGAGGTGCATGCGCTCCTGGGGGAAAATGGGGCTGGAAAAAGTACCCTGATGAAAATCCTCTACGGGATGTATGCTCCGGATGAGGGCGAAATTTTGATCAACGATACGCACGTGGAAATTCATTCTCCCACCGATGCCATCCAGTATGGAATTGGCATGATCCACCAACACTTTATGCTGGTGGAAACCCTCACGGTTACGGAAAACGTGGCTTTAGGTTTGCCTTCCAGCCGGGGACTGCTTACTGACCTGGATGCAGTTTCAAAGCGTATTCGTGAGCTGGCGCAGGTTTATGGCCTGCAGGTGGACCCCAATGCGTATATCTGGCAACTGGCAGTCGGTCAGCGCCAGCGGGTGGAAATTATTAAAGCGCTGTACCGCGGCGCAGATCTCCTTATCCTGGATGAACCTACAGCTGTATTGACGCCTCAGGAAGTCGATGAGTTCTTTGCTACCATTCGCCAGATGGTGGCAGAAGGGCATGCGATTATCTTTATTTCGCACAAATTACATGAAGTTCTGGCGATCAGCCAGCGAGTAACAGTCTTGCGGGATGGGAAGCGCGTCGCCAGCCGGGAGACCGCCGGCTGTACGAAAGCAGATCTGGCGCGCATGATGGTGGGTAGAGAAATTCGCGTGATGCCGGAAAAACCCCCTGCCCAGGTTGGCGATGTCATGCTGGAGTTACGACAGGTTCAGGCGCAGAGCGACCTGGGTACAGCGGGTTTGAAGGGTGTCAGCCTGCAGGTATATGCGGGCGAAATTCTGGGGCTGGCTGGCGTTTCGGGTAATGGGCAGCGCGAATTAGCCCAGGTGGTTTGCGGTTTGCGCCCGATTACTTCCGGTCGGGTTCTGTTGAAAAATGAGGATGTTACCGGGATGTTGCCCGGGGAGCTGACCAAGCGAATGCTGGCGTACATCCCGGAAGAGCGGATGAAAGACGCCATGATCCAGCAATTTACGGTGTGCGAAAACATCATTTTGCGGGATCATAATAAACCACCTTATGCACAGCGCGGCTTCCTGCGGCACAATATCATCGGGGAATATACCGATAAGCTGATCCAGTATTTCAAGGTGAAAACGCCTTCCCGCGACACGCAGGCACGGCATCTTTCCGGAGGAAATATTCAAAAAGTTGTCCTGGCCCGCGAACTATCCCGCCAACCGCGCGTCCTGGTTGCGGCTCAACCCACCCGGGGATTGGATATCGGCGCCACGGAATATGTCCACAACCGCCTGATAGAAGAACGACAAAAAGGCACAGCCATCCTGTTGATTTCCGAAGACCTGGATGAAATACTGGCGCTCTCCGATCGGATTGCCGTAATTTATGAGGGCAAGATCATGGGCGTGGTAAATCGACAGGAGGCGACCGCCGAGCAGTTAGGTTTGCTGATGGCCGGGGTGAAAGAAGAGTTAACCCCTGCCTGAGGATTAATCTGCGTTCCCGGTAGTCCAGGCTGGTGGATCGCTGGCGGGGAATGATTCGTAGCCTGCCAGGACGACCTCATCTTCCAGCTCTCCATAGCCAGTTCCGGATTCACGATCCTCATCTGCGGATGTTTTTATTGGGGAGCTCATTTCCTGTCTGCGGTAATATTTTTCGAAAAAACCTGGAGCACCCCTCAAAGCCCGCGCAACCAGGTAACCGCCCCCGATCATCATCAATACACCGCGGATCCCCCGGCTGGTTATACCGGTCAGGATTAATAAACTACCCAGAATGGAGGTGGTCAGGCGTTCGGCAGTTATATACAGGATTTCTGCGCTCAACTCTGCTGGTTGAGAACCCCATTCGTGATCCATAAATCCTCCATGGTTAAGATATAGCAGCCGGAAATGCTGTTCCAATTCTTTTTTTATCATAATGGATTATGGCAGTGCCTGTCCAATATCATAAACACCACCGATCCAGGCGTATATAGATCCGGATATACCAGCCGGATATAACTTGAGAGATATTCTTCACTGGTCAGGGGATATAATTCATTCGTGTTATTCATCACTAATCCGGAGTTCTGCTCCTCTCATGGACGACCACCGAGATTATATACAACCAAGGAGGCGACAGCATGAATTATCGGCAATTAGGCCGTACCGGGTTGCGGGTCAGCGAGCTGTGTTTGGGGGCGATGACATTTGGCCGCGAATCCACCTCAGCGGACAGCTTTCGTATGCTGGACAGGTTTGTCGATGTGGGCGGCAACTTTATTGACACTGCCGATGTGTATGGGAACGGCACATCCGAAGAGATCATCGGCCAGTGGCTGGTGGATAAAAACCGCGATGATTATGTGATTGCCACCAAAGTGCGTTTTCGCATGGGCGATGGGCCGAACGATATCGGCTTGAGTCGCAAGCATATCCTGGCCGGAGTCGAGGGCAGCCTGAGACGCATGGGGACCGAGTATATCGACCTTTATCAGATCCACATGTGGGATGCTCACACCCCGCTGGAGGAAACCCTGGGCACCCTGGATACTTTAGTGCGCAGTGGCAAAGTGCGTTATATCGGCGCCAGTAATGTGAGTGGGTGGATGTTACAGAAAGCGATTGACCTCAGCCATGCCAATGGTTGGGAGGCTTTCTGCTGCTTGCAACCTCTCTATAACTTGTTGGATCGCAGCATCGAATGGGAATTGATCCAGGTATGCCAGAACGAGGGCGTGGGCGTGATCCCCTGGAGCCCATTGCGCGGCGGCTGGCTGACCGGTAAATACCGGCGCGGGATGCAAGCGCCACCGGAAGGCACCCGGGTGGATACCGCCACGCAGCGTGGGTGGAGTGAAAAGTGGGATGAATATGCCAATGAACGCACCTGGAATCTGGTCGATACTCTGCTGGAAGTTGCCGAGCAGACCGGGAAATCACCGGCGCAGGTGGCGTTGAACTGGGTGCTGCATCGTCCGGCAGTCACTGCACCGATTATCGGGGCGCGTACCCTGGAGCAACTGGAAGACAACCTGGGCGCAGCCGGTTGGGAGCTGGACAACGAACTGTGCCAGCGCCTGGAAGAGGCCAGCTATATCCAGCCGCCGTATCCCTATAACTGGCTTGATTAAACAACAACCGCCCGGACAGCCTTTGTCTGGGCGTGATCATTCTGGTTGTACTCCAAAGGCGACGACGGGATTCGAACCCGTGATCAGGGTTTTGCAGACCCTTGCCTTACCACTTGGCCACGTCGCCAGGCATGCAGCGGAGACCAGGCAAGC
>JAGUYX010000075.1 GCA_020061145.1 Anaerolineales bacterium
AACAATATATTTTCACCAGGTGAGGAAATATGCCTTGCATCCCGGAGATTGATGAGGATAATGGCATATGGGTCGCAGCAACACTAATGCAGTTAGGACAGTCTACAAATCACAACTTTGATACGTTTTCTGATCACTAATGGATAAGGTTTAGCGCGGAGGCAGGACAATCTTACCGAATCTATACAAATGACCTTGGGGTTTCAGCAGACACCTATTTGTACCTCTATGGATCCGATGGGACTACGCTGCTTGCTTCCAATGATGATAGTGAACAATTGAGTAATCAATAAGTATCTCTCTTCTCGATTGAATAAAGTAAGGAATTACGCAGGTTTAAACCAAAAACGACCATTTCTGGTCGTCCTGGAATTAGTAGCGGGGAGAGGACTCGAACCTCTGACCTTCGGGTTATGAGCCCGACGAGCTGCCACTGCTCCACCCCGCGCTGTTATTTGCCTGTCCTCCAGGCGGGTGGTATTCTAGCACAGCCAGGCAACCCCGTCAAGGTCGCGCTTCAAAGAACAGGGCGTACCAGTATTGCCAGTTCTCATAAACGCTGCGCGTCTCCGATGGCATGGGTGTGGGAGTCGGGGTTACTTCTCCAGCCGGCAATGGCACCACCAGCACATCTCCCGGCCCAACCATACGTTCCTGCCCGTAGGCGCGTTCGCGCACCGCGCTCTCGGATGTAGCGTAGGCAATTTGAGTTTGCAATTGAACGTTGGTAACATTTAATTGAGTCACCTGACCAGCGACCAGGTCACGTTGCTCTGCCAGGCGCCCCAACTCGTTGATTCGCTGGTTAAAATCCATGATCATCAGCGAAATGATCACCAGTCCGATCAACACCAGAAGATATTTCAGGTTCTGCTTCATATATTCATCTTACCCCAGGCTGCCGGGGTTGGCAAGAAAACACACCCCAGCAAGTGTATCTGTGGGGTGTGCACATTCTGTGCCGAAGGTGGGAGTCGAACCCACACTCCCGTACGGGAACTACGCCCTGAACGTAGCGCGTCTGCCAATTCCGCCACTTCGGCGATATTTCCTGGTAAGCAGGTAGTATTCTAACCCGATTTGGATATTTGTCAATAAAACGGGACGAAATATCCAGTAACGCAGCAAGGCAGGGTTTTATTCGGCCTGCACCAGGCGTAGCTGAGCGAAATCGTCTGCGCTGAGTGCATCCATATCGCTCTCCTGCGAGGCCGGATAGGCACTCAAGGCTTCTTCCTGGGTGGGAGTAAAATCCGCGGGGTAAGCCACATCGATAATGCGCGTGTGGTTGGTATCCGCCGGGGCGCCGCCAAACCGCCATTGCTCTGACGATTGGAGTATTTCCCGCACCCGCCAGACACCGCTGGCGGGGAATCCTTCCTGGCTCAGCACGACGCCCAGGTAACCCCAGGAAGACGGGTCGAGCGCTTCCAGGCTCTGTCCCAGCGCATCGGCCAAAACCTGTTTGGGTACCCGGATGGTAATCCGGTTCTGACCGGCATCACTGATAATATTTAACGTGCTGGCATCCCCTAACGGCACCGGTTCGGGAGATTCAGCGGTGGGCGGTCCATATAGCCCAGGTGTCCAGCCTTCTGCCCATACTGCAAACTCCCAACCACTCTCTTCGGGCAGGGCAGCATTGCGACCCGGCAACAACTTGCGCTCTCCACCAGGCGCGGCATCGATATAGACATCCAGGGTATGGATACCCATGCCATTGGGGGCTCCCCAACTGTTATTCAGCGAACCGCCGAAGGTGAAGCGGAAAATCAGGTTATTGTCATCTTCAGCCACAGCGAACTCGACGATATCGTAAGCGCGTGGACCAAAAACGCTATCGCCCGGGTAAGTATAAGAGCCCGGTCCATAATCGTCGCGTTCCGGGTCGATCACGGTCAGGATCGGTGTGGTTAACCCCAGGTCCGGCACCACCAGGGCGCCCGGGCCTGCTCCAGGCACGATTTGAAAATCGCGTTGTTCGCCTTCGCTAATGGCGACACGCAGCTTGAAGGTATCCCCGGCATCCGGTTTACCAAAGTGGGCGTAAGGCAAAACAAGTTCGAGGGTATTGCCGGCCAACCCAACTTCCAGCTCGATATCCTGCAGGCTGTACGTACCATCCGAGTCGACCATGTATAACGCCGCACCGGGAACACCCCCCTGAGTGGCGATTTCTACCAGAGCATGCGCACCAAATCCTAACAAGGTGGCTTCACCGCCGATGCGACTGAAGGGCGATTCTGCGCCTGCCCCCGGGCGAGTGAGATAAAAACCAATGCGGGTGTCGGGGCCAATCTCCGCCCAGGGGCGGCGTCCATCCAGGCGCAGATACAGGTTTTCGGCATCAAAGCCATACCACAATTCGCTGACCACCTGATTCGGGGTAGCCTGCACTCCACCGGTTTCCTGGTAATATCCGCCGCCTTCCCATTCGCCTTCGCCCACCAGGCCATCAATCTGGGGAGTTATCAACGCCGAAGCGCCCTGCGCCGGCGGTTGAGCAGTTTGGGGGATGACCGGAATTTTCAGGAAAGTGGGCACCTGCTCGCCGATGATTTCGTAAACGCGCTGCAAGGTCAGACGGAATTGCTCGTCGAAACTACCGTCATCGCCGCTGTTCTGGTCTGCGCCATACCACCAGAACCAATCACTGCCTTCGGCGGTGTAGATGACATCCATTACGGCGGCGAGAGTCTCGTCATCCAGAGATGTCCGGCGCAGATCGACAAAACTGCGCACCCGGCCAAGATAATCCCAGGCGCGGTTTTCTTCCGGTTCTCCAATCCAGGTCAGGTAATCCGGACTGACCCAACTTCCGGCCCATAATTCTTCGATCTCGGGCTGTTCAGGGAATTTGGAGATAAAACCGCTGGGCGTAATGGTGCGCAAACGACCGGCGGCCTGTTCTTCTTCCAGCAGGCGATACACGGTATGCAGAAATGCCTTGCCATCATTGGGATAATGTTCCCAGGCGTTTTCGCCATCCAGGATGACGCTCACCAGATGCGGGCCTTCAGCGCCCTGCTCTTCCAGGTGCTGGCGGATCGCCAGCAGGCGGTCTACAAAATCCCGCGCGGCAGCTTCGCCTTCCATTCCGCTGTAGGTAAAGCCGACCTTGTCGCTGATGACCTTATCCCGAAACACAGCATAAACCTGCCCGGAACGTGAGGTCGTGATATATGGGCGGTAAAGTACGTCGGCATCCTGCACTACTTCCTGGCTGTTGCGGGCAATATTCGGTTTTCCCAGGCTGCGCGCCAGGACTTCCTCGTCGCTGGCCATCCACTGGACGCCTTCCCGCGCCACCATCCCCACAATCCCCTGGGCAACCGCACCTTCAGCCGGCCACATACCTCTGGGCGGCTGACCAAATATATCGGTGTAAAACTGTACGCCCAGGCGAACCTGTTCCACCGCGTCAGCGCCGTAGGTGTAGCGCGGCGGCAATTCGATATCCGGCACGGCTACCCGGGCAAGGTCGCTGTCCAGCAAGAGGGGCAAAATAGGGTGAAAGAAAGGTGTGGTGGTGACTTCGATGCGTCCTTCCTCCTGCAGACGGCGGTGAAGTGGAATCACTTCCGCCACCAGCCGTGCATGTTCCTGCAATACAACAGTTTTGTCTTGCTCACTGTAATTGCGCTCTTTCGCCACCAGGCTGGCTAACGGCTCTTGCGCCAGCCAGTCGGGGTCGGTCCAGCCCAGGTTGAACAATACCTGCAGGTCACGCCAGGTCTGGGCATCCCAGTCCTGCCAGGCATCCCGGTTTCCGGCGATTTCCTGGAAACGGGGAAAACGGTCGATTATCTTGGGATTGATGTCAAAAAAGCGGCTTTGAATAAACTCTTTTTGAGCGTCGGTCAGTTGATCCGCTGGAACGAGGGTATGCACCTCATACAGATCCTGGGCGCCGCTTTCGAGATCCTGCAACTGGCGCAACAGAGACGGGGTCAGATTGAAGCTGGCCTGGATATCCGGATATTCTTCCAGGATAGCTGCCATGTCTACATAATCCTTGGCGGCATGCAGCCGTACCCAGGGTTTCTGGTATACACCGGTTTCCGGATCTTTAAAATACACCGGCTGGTGCTGGTGCCAGAAAATCGCCACATACAGTGGATTTTCCTCGACTGCAGGGGTATCCGTTGGGGAGATTTCCGGGGTGGGGGCTTCGGTTTCCATCGGGCTGGGTTCTGGCGTGGGGCTCGGTGTGGGTGGAATACAGGCAACCAGCAAGACCACCAGCAAAAACAATATCCAGACCTGCCGGGGGAGTGAAAATAATTTCGTGCTCATTTGCAGTTATCCCTTTGTTAACCAGGGTTTTTCTTGCTTGCGTTGGCGGATCAAATCCTGATAATAACGCAACAATTCACCGTCCTGCTCCGCTCCCCAGGGCATTGCCATGCGACTGACTTCCAGACCGATCTCGCTGGATTTGCTGAGGGTCTGGCTCATGCCCACTTCGGTACCGTAATAAATGACCGGCAGGTGCGGGAGGCGCATCTGCAAGGCGGCAGCCTGCTTCAAGGCGTCTTTGTTATCTTTGGCGATAAACAAAAATCGGTCCATGTCATGGTTGTCGAGGAATGAAAGCAACAGAAAATCCTCGGCAAAATACGCCAGGTGCTGGCGGATAAACCGCTGGCACTCCGCCTCGCTCCATGCTGTATAGGCATAGGTACGCCGGAGGGCTTCGGCCAGGTTGAAATCCAGGGCGCCGTCCAGCCGGCCGATGTAGGTTTTTAATTCGTGTGGCGGCACCACCATCTCGCCAAAACAAAAGACATCCGCTTTTTCAGCTTTACAGCCGGCCCAAAAATCCGTCCAGAAACCCGGGCCGGGACCATTACCGTGATCCAGGCGGAAGCCATCGATGTCAAATTCCCGCAACCAGTACCGCGCCAGATCGATCATCCATAACCGTGTTTCCGGGTTGGAGAGGTTGATCTCTGGCATGCTTTTAACGCCGAAATATGTGCGGTAGCCAAAACGAGACTCATCGAAGGTAAACCACTGGCGATAAGGGCTGGATGGGTTGTTGAGCGCATCGATGAACAGTGGGTGCTGATTGGAGAGGTGATTGCAGACAAAATCCAGGATAACCCGTATGCCACGACCATGCGCCTGGCTGACTACCTCGCGCAAGGCCTCATCACCACCCAAGCGCGCTTCGACATGTTCGTAATCTGTGGCGTCATAACCGTGCGCAGTAGGGCTGGGAAAGATCGGGCTGAGCCAGATACAATCTGCGCCAAGCCCGGCGATGTAATCCATCTTTTCGGCCACACCCCAGAGCGTACCCCCAAAGAAGCCGCGCAAATCACTGGTTTGT
>JAGUYX010000058.1 GCA_020061145.1 Anaerolineales bacterium
CACTTGCAGGCGGATAAGGCAGAACGAATCCTGACCATCACCGATACTGGCATTGGTATGACCCGCGATGAGCTTATCGAAAACCTGGGCACCATTGCTCATTCCGGCGCGCGAGAATTCCTCAAACTGGTGGAACAAAATCAACCCAAAGAACTGGTGGACGTGATCGGGCGTTTTGGGGTCGGTTTTTATTCCGTATTCATGGTCGCCGAGTGGGTCGAGGTGATTTCCCGCTCATACCTCCCCACTGCAGAAGCCGCCCGCTGGTACGCCACCGGTGCAGATATATACGAAGTTGGCGCCGCTGAGAAGGAGACTCGCGGCACGGAGATTCGCATAAAGTTGCGCGAAGACGCGGCTGAATTTGCTGAAGAATATCGCTTGCGAGAAATCATCCGCCGGCACTCGGATTATGTTCCTTACCCCATCTACCTGGGTGACGGAGCTGAAAAAATCAACCAGCAGCGCCCTCTGTGGCGCCAGCAGCCGCGTGAGGTCGAACAAGGACAATACCGGGATTTTTACCGCCAGTTCACCCTGGACACAGCCGAGCCGCTGGCTCAGCTACACCTGGTTACCGACGCGCCGGTGCAAATTTACGCTTTGTTATTCGTTCCCGGCAGCGCCCAGCGCGGGTTGTTTTCCCTGCGCCGGGAAGAAGGTTTAAAACTTTATTCGCATCATGTGCTCATTCAGGAATACACCCGGGAGTTATTGCCGGAATATTTCCGCTTTGTGCAGGGAGTGGTTGATTCAGAAGACCTGCCGTTAAATGTTTCGCGCGAATCCGTCCAATCTAATGCCGTAATGGGGCGGATTAAAAAAGTTCTGACCGGACGCCTGATTGGAATGCTGAAGGAGATGGCGCTGAAAGAGAGTGAACGTTATCAGAAATTCTGGGAGGCCTTTGGCGGTTATATCAAAGAAGGGGTGGCTTCCTCGCCTGACGAAAGCGAACGAGAAAGTCTGTTCCCTCTCCTGCGTTTCCGCACCAACCGTTTTCCGGAGGCATGGAGCTCGCTGGCCGAAATTGTTGGGCGCATGAAAGCCGGTCAAAAGGCGCTGTATTACCTGCTCGGCGAAGATCCGCATTCAGTTGCCTACAGCCCTCACCTGGACTATTTCCGGAAACACGGTTACGAGGTCATCACCCTGACCGAACCGATCGACTCATTCATGGTGCTGGGGCTTAACCAATACGAAGGGTTTCCCTTAAAGAATATCGCCGCGCCTGACCTGGACCTCCCCGAATCGGAGGAGAAAACGAAAACCGGAGAAGCTGGCGAATCCACACCTGCGACCAGCCAGGAAACAGTCAGCCTGTTAGTCGAGCGGTTTAAAACTATCCTGGGAGAGCGAGTTACCGAGGTGCGCAGCACGGATCGTTTATCCGGCTCGGTGGCGCGCCTGGTGGATCCGGAGGGATCACTGGGGCAGGAAATGCAGCGGGTTTACCGCCTGATGGGTCGTGAATACGAAGTCCCCAAGAAGGTCCTGGAAATCAACCCCAACCATCCGGTGCTGGTCGGTCTGGCGGAGTTAGCCTCAGACAGCCCGCTGGTTACCCCTATCGTTGAGCAAATTTACGAAAGCGCCTTGCTGGTGGAGGGGCTGCACCCTGAACCGGCCAGCATGATCCCGCGCATCCAGGCGATCATGGAAGCTGCAGTCAAAAAATAAGCAGCTAAAGGTCAGCACAGAATTGGCAGGGTGAGCAATAGCTGCTCACCCTGTTGATTCAACCACCTGCGGCGCCTGAGAATTCCGGAAAATTTTCCAGCCTTCGATCAGCGTGCCGGCCTGGGCAATGCCAAACCAGAACAGGATCGCAGTGCTGCCCCAGGCGACTGTGCGCACCCACCCCGGAGCATCCCGGCGGGCGTTTTCTACCAGGCGTGTAGCCCGTTCGAAAGTCGTCCGGTAATTTTCGACCACCTCCTGCATGGCTTCTACATTGGTTTGAATATCGCCAACCTGGTCAGAGAGATCTTCGATCGAGACCTGGAATTTCTGGATATTCGTGCTGGCAGTCTGCAACTGCGTCTGGGTGGTTTGCAAAGAGGTGGGAATGGCATCCATACTCTCGGAGATCTCGGCGATGGATTCGTTGAGCGGGGTTTCCGGATTGTAGTTGACGTTGCTGATAAAGGGAATGCGTGACAGGATGCGCAAAACCTCATCGATCAGCCTGGCGCCTTGTTCGGCGGTGTTTAAGGATACCTGGATGGCTCCGATGGTTGCGGGGATTTCTTCACCGACTACCGTCGACGTAGAATCAAGCAGCACGACAGTATCCTCGATGGTTAACAGGGTATTATCGGTGGTGGTTTTCAGCAGGGTCAGGCTGGAGGCGGTATTTTCCAGCGATGCGGATACCACTTCCAGGCCGGTGGTCGTGGTTTCCAGGGTTTCCTGGGTCAGCTCCAGCGATACGACCAGGCGCTGAGAGACATTCTGTTCTACCCTCCAGACCTGGATCAGGCCAAATATCACCAGCAAAATGCCTGCCGCAGACAAAACAGCCAGAATGAGACCGGAGAAGGATTTGAGTCGGTTGGTATTCATAACCTGCGCTCCTGGAGGATGGTTCACTCGGGATGCCCGGGTGATGAAGGGTATAATACTTGCGTGGTGGTTGGAGGGTAAATTTAACGCAACTATTCTATCCCTGGAGCAGTAATCCGACAATGCATATCCTGATAACAAACGATGATGGTGTCTTCGCGCCCGGTTTGCTGGCGCTGGCTCAAGAGATGAGATCGCTGGGGGAAATTACGGTGCTGGCTCCCGATCGTAACTGGTCGGCTTCCGGGCATGTCAAGACGATGCATCGTCCACTCAGGGTAAAACGCCTTACTCTGGCAGATGGTACGCCTGCGCTTGCCACCGATGGCGCTCCGTCAGATTGTGTCGCGCTGGCGATGCTGGGTGTGGTGGAAGAAAAAATCGATGTGGTGGTTTCCGGAATCAACCCGCATGCCAATATCGGTTACGATGTCACCTATTCCGGCACAGTCACCGCCGCCATGGAAGCCGCCATCTGGAAAGTGCCGGGTATTGCCGTCTCGTTGGATTCCCCAGATCATTTTAATGGCGAGCTGGATTATCGTCCCGCTGCGATTGTGGCGCGCCAGGTGGTGGAAAAGGTGATGGCGAACCGGCTTCCCGAAGGGGTGTTATTGAGCATCAACGTGCCCTACCTGGGGGTGGACGAAATTCGGGGCGTCAGCATAACCCGCCAGGGATTACGCGTCTACCGGGATGAATTGGTGCGCCGGATGGACCCCCATGGCACACCTTATTTCTGGATCGGCGGAGAACCGCCAACCGGTGTGGTGGAGAAAGGCACGGATTACGGCGCGCTGGCCGCGGGTTATGTTTCGATTACCCCCTTACAGTTGGATCTTTCCGCTCATGAGTTTCGGGCAGAACTTGATGCGTGGGAGTGGGGATTATCATCCAACGGTCATCCATAACCCTCCCTGGAGTTGATTTTCTTTGCCACGAATCGTCAATGGTATTACATTTGACGCTCATTTTCCTTGATTGTATAATCCAACCAGCATTCACCAATCTCGATGCTGCTTATAATTTGAGGCCCCTATGGCATTAAAGGGCAATTTGCGTGATTTCACTGTCACGCAACTGCTAAATCTCATCAATCTTGCCAGAAAAACCGGAACGCTTATTGTAGAAGGCCCC
>JAGUYX010000145.1 GCA_020061145.1 Anaerolineales bacterium
CGACCGCCTGATCTCGGCGGGGGGTCCGTTTACCGAAAACTACACCTACAACACCTCCACCGGCAACCTGGCCAGCAAGACCGGTTTGGGCAACTACGCCTATAACGATCCCGCCCACAAGCACGCCGTCACCCACCTCAACGGGGTGCAGAAATACTGGTACGACGCCAACGGCAACATGACCAAACGTATCGTGGGGGCAGACACCTACGACCTGGTTTACGATGCCGAAAACCGGCTTGAACAGGTATTGAAAAACGGGGCGGAGCTGGCTGCTTTCATGTATGACGGCGACGGAAAGCGCGTCAAGGGTACGGTCAACGGTGTGACCACGGCTTACGTGGGGAATTATTTCGAGTGGACGAGTACCGACGGCTTTTCCCTCGGTCGCCAGGGTAGACAGATATGGCTCACCGGCATTATCCAATGAGATTTATTTATGGGAAAACACAATAAAAAACCTGCCTTATGGCAGGTCATGGGCAACGAAAACCGTTGCAGAGGAGAAAAATGGCGTTTTGGTAAGGTTTTTCGCCTCAAGACGTCTATTGAGTGAGCGCGCTGGGATTCGAACCCAGAACCAATGGCTTAAAAGGCCACTGCTCTGCCGTTGAGCTACGCGCCCGTGAATTTGCGCTGCGATTGTAACATGCCCACCCACGGGCGTCAACAAAATCCCCCCTGGTGGGTAACTCCGGCTCAGTCTCTTGACTTCTACCCGGGTCGTGGTAGCATGACACACAGAGTTGTCACAAAAACATCAATTGCTTTTGCCTGTCAGAGCGGGCTTTTATCAATGGAGGACTATTTTCATGGCAGAAATTCTTTTTGTGGGCGAAGGGGATTTTGATCAGGAAGTGCTGGCTTCAGAGCAACCGGTGCTGGTGGATTTTACGGCAGAGTGGTGCAGCCCGTGCAAATTATTGGACCCCGTGGTGGAAGAACTCAGCGGTGAATGGGCGGAAAAAGTAAAGGTAGTCAAGCTGGATGTGGATGACAACCCGGGCCTGGCAGCCGATTTCCAGGTGCTGGGGGTGCCGACATTGATGCTGTTCAAAAACGGTAAACCGGCACATCGTATGACCGGTTTTAAACCCAAGGCTAAAGTCATCAATGAATTCGAGCCTCATCTGAACTGATCCCCCAGACAGGAAGGTATTAATTCTTCTCTGTTTTACAGTTTTTTCGGATCTCCTTCCCGCCAGCGTTAAAATACAAAAAGTGGATGCGATTGCCCCGCATCCACTTTTTTTCTATCCGGGTACCAGGAGGAGAACCCAGGCGTTAACTATAGAAATCACGCACTCATGTCAATAACGGGGTTGCCCCTATCCGAGAATCAGGCAGGGATGGCAGCTGATATTCCGGCAGCCTCGCGCAGCAGCTCAGCCCGATCAGTGCGCTCCCAGGGCAGGTCCAGATCGTCACGTCCGAAGTGACCGTAAGCCGCCACCTGGCGGAATAACGGGCGACGCAAACCCAGGTCGCGAATAATAGCGCCGGGACGCAGGTCGAAGTATTCCTTAATCAAAGCCGCGATGCGTTCATCGGGAATTCGCCCGGTGCCAAATGTCTCCACATTTACGCTCAGCGGATGGGATACGCCAATCGCATAAGCCACCTGAATTTCAATTCTGTCCGCCAGACCAGCCGCCACGACATTTTTGGCTACCCAGCGGGCGGCATACGTTGCAGAACGATCCACTTTGGTGGCATCTTTGCCACTGAAGGCGCCGCCGCCATGCCGCCCCATACCACCGTAAGTATCGACGATGATTTTTCGCCCGGTCAACCCGGAATCACCCATAGGGCCGCCAATCACAAAACGCCCGGTGGGGTTGGTGAAAATCTTCAAGCCATCATCCACCATATCTTCAGGCAGCACCGGCTTGATCACCGTCTCAATCAAAGCTTCCCGGACCTGCGCCTGGGTAACTTCGGGGGCATGCTGGGTGCTGATCAGCACCGTGTCAATTCGCCGGGGTCGGCCATATTCGTACTCTACCGTCACCTGCGATTTGCCATCCGGGCGCAACCAGGGCAAAGTGCCGTTTTTACGCACTTCAGCCAGGCGGCGGGTGAGTTTATGCGCCAGGAAAATCGGCAGAGGTAAAAGAGTGGGGGTTTCGTTGCAGGCATACCCAAACATCATGCCCTGGTCGCCGGCGCCGATGTTCTCCACTTCTTCATCGGTCACATCCACACCGCGGGTTTCAAATGCATGGTCCACTCCCATAGCGATATCGCCCGACTGGCGGGCAATAGCCACCTGCACACCACAGGTCTGGCCATCGAAGCCCTTTTCGCTGTCGTCATAACCGATATCAAGGATCACCTTACGCACCAATTCGTCATAATTGAGGGTTGCGCGGGTGGTGATTTCTCCTAATAACAACACAAAACCCGTTTTTGTAGCCGTCTCACATGCCACTCTGGATAGCGGATCCTGCTCGAGGCAGGCATCCAGCACGGCATCGCTGATCTGGTCACAAATTTTATCGGGATGCCCCTCGGTAACCGATTCCGAGGTGAACAATAAAGATGGTGACCGCATAAAAGTGGTTGTCATGTAAATGTATCCTCCAAAAAAAATGCCCTTTCCGGGTTTGAAAGGGCAATCAAAACGGCCGCCCTCTCATCTTCCAGAACACCGTCTGACGGAATTGGCACCACGGAAACGTGAAGACTGTTTCCAGGTTGCCGAGGTTTCTACGGGCCGGTCCCTCCACCTCTCTGGATAAGAGTGCCGATAAGGGCTGATTAAATTTTCGTACCGATGATACCATCCTGTCGGGCAAATGTCAAATGCTGCCAGGTTGATCTCATTCCGATAAAATGGTTAATTCAGCCGGGGGCAGTGAAAAAAAAGGTGATCAGATAATAGCCAAGAGCAGCCGCCCATAACCAGGAATCAATCCGATCCCAGATGCCGCCATGTCCGGGCAGAAGATGGCCTGAATCCTTGTGACCCATCTGGCGTTTGACCATGCTCTCGCCCAGGTCACCGAGAGGGGTGAATATTGCCAGCACCAGGCCGAGCGCAACCCCTTGCCAGACCTGGATATGCCCCGGATAACCGGGAATTATCTGAAACAGCAGAACGAATCCGCCGCCGCCCAGCGTGCCGGTGATCAATTCGCCCAGGTAACCTTCCCGGGTCTTTTTCGGGCTCAAGCGCGGGCTGAGCGCATGACGCCCAAACCGGCGACCGATAAAATAAGCTCCCGAATCGCCAATCCAAACACTGCCCAAAGTGAGCAATAACCACCAGAAGCCCTCCGGTAGCTGGCGCAAAGAAATCAGATAAGCTCCCAACCAGCCAAAGTACACCGCACCGCTCAGGGTGATGGCAAAATTGGTAGCAGCCCGGTCTGAGCCACGTTCATACTGAAACAGATGGTAAATCATGATCAGGAGAACAAGCAGGGTGAGCAACCAGGGAGAACTCTGGAAAGCATCCAGCGTCCTGCCGAGGGTAAGAACGGCAGTACCCAACACCACGAGCGAAAGCGCGGGTTCATACCCCCCGGAACGAAATAACCTGGCGTATTCGCCGGCTGCCAGGGCCAGAACCAGGGAAATCGCCAGGGCATAAATCGGCCCTCCCAAGTAGAACACGACCAGGCCCAGGGGAAGCAGGATAAGAACGACTTTGATCCGGTCAGCGAGCATGGGAGGCCAGATTTTCAGGGTCTTCTGCCAGCTTACCGTAACGCCGGTTACGTTGCTGGTACTCTTCCAGCGCTTTACGTAACTCTTCTTTGCCGAAATCAGGCCAGTAGGAAGGTGTAAAGTACCATTCAGAATAAGCCCCCTGCCAGATGAGAAAATTGCTGGCGCGTAATTCGCCCGAGGTACGAATGATCAGATCCGGGTCAGGAACGCCAGCAGTATACAGATAACGATTCACAGTTTCGATCGTGACATCTTC
>JAGUYX010000027.1 GCA_020061145.1 Anaerolineales bacterium
CGTGGTTTCAACTCCAGGTAAAGGCTCGGTGGGTGGGGTTGAGGTATAAATCTCGGAAACCGGCGTAGATATCTCTTTCGCCGGAGCAGCGGGGGTTGAATAAACAGCGGCCGGTTCACCTGCGCTGTACTCCAGCGTATTCAAGGCGCGATCAATAGCTGGCGCGGCATCGGCGCTCAACTTACCACGCAGGTCGCCAATCATCTGGCTTTTTTCGTCCATCAAGGCGCTTAAAGTATCCCTGAGTTCTTCAGCCTGCCTCGCATCATAAGCAGAGATCCGTTCGAGCGCCTGTAACGCTTGCTGAATGTGATAAGCGTACTGATCGGCGACGGTATCAATTTCATTCAAACGGTTACGCTGTAACAGCGAAGACATTTCGTCCAGACGGCGCCGGGCGAAGAGCAGGTGCAGCCGGGCGTTTTGAACGGCATCCCGGCTGAATGAAATGCGCACCTCTTCCAGGGTGGTCTTCACCGGGTAAAGCGTATCTCCCGGTAGCGCCGCATGGGCTGCCACTGAAGTAGCCACGCTGGCGCCAAACAGAGTCACAAACAGGATAAACATAATAGTAATCAACTTTAGAGCGGGGCGGTTGAAACCAGTCGGAGAAGCATCCCCCCCACGGGCGCCATCCATCCCGCTGAGCCAGCGAGTGAAATTGCCCGAGATAGGCCTGCGACTGCTACGTCTCGCCTGCGCCAGTGCCAGAAAATTCGCCAACCCGCGGGCTGCCTGCCCATCATCCCGAGGTGGATAAACTTTCAAGCCCTCCAGGGCAAAATAGGTGTCAAGGTCCAGTGGATCCTGGTCCCCGGGACGGGAGCCAGCAGAGCGAACTTCCTCAAAATATCGATGATCAGGATTATCGAAGACCTCAGGGTCAGAACCAGACTTCATACAACTTTCTCCGGTGTGCGCAATAAATGCTTCAATTGCTTGACTCCACGGTGGTGTAACACTCGTACTGCTCCCACAGATTTTCCCAGTGTTTCAGCAATCTCCTGATTACTCCAGCCTTCCAGATACTTCAACACAATCACCTGGCGTTGATCCGGATGCATTTGCGCCAACGCCAGGCGGACACGATCCAGCTCCAAACGCTGATGAACAACCTTTACCGGATCCGTTTTGGCTTGCGCCAGTTTCAGATTTGCGTTGGTGATCAGATATGGCCTGGCGCGAAATTGGTCGGTAATCCAGTTGTGGGCAATCTGGTACAGGTAAGCCTGGAGATGCTGATACGGGCCTCCACCGTTATTCAAGGATTCCAGCAGGCGGCTGAATACTTCCGCAACACAATCTTCAGCCTTGTCCTGATCGCCCAATAACCGCGCCGCATAACGGTACAGGCCCGGGCTGTACCGGCGGTAAATTTCTGTCAAGGTACTTGAATCAAGACGGCGTGCTTTGGAAAGGAGTTCCTTTTCGCTTCTCATCCGCTTAACAGGAATAAAGATTTTTTCAGTTTCTGGTTTGTTTTTCCATACTGAAGTCCATTCCCTGTAAAAGGGGGGAAGAGGTTCGTGTGAACCTCTTCCCATAATATTGTCCGATTTCAGCGCCGAAGGTTACGGATCAACCCGGGTGATTGCCATCAGCATATCTTCATCCGGGTCGGCGTCGCTCAACGTCACCGTCCAGACGATATCTCCGCTGGCGACCGGTGCATAACTGGCAAAGAAGTAGGTGCTATGCCCGCCCCCGACCGGGTCGGAAACAGCCATGGTCTGGTTATACACTTCCACACCGTTCTGCATTCCGATGAGGGTTACCATCGCCTGACCATCTGCGCTGCCGTTGTTTTTGACATCCAACCGGAGTTCAACCGCTTTCACCCTGTTTAGCTTGATCTTCGAGGTCACTTTGAAGTGCTGGATATCGAGATCCAGGCTGCCTTCGCCTCCATCGCCTGGTGCCTCTCCACTGACCATGGTCGTCGCTGTCCACTCATCCATATCTGGATTTTCATCGCTCAGAGTCGCCGTCCATAGAATCTCTCCGCTGGCGGTCGGCACGTAACTGGGGAAGAAGTAACGCCGGTGTCCGTTGCCGGGGATATCCGAAACAGCCAGGCTGACGTTGTACACTTCCACCCCGTTTTGCACACCTGTGATGGTCGCCATTCCATCCCCGGCAGAGGCGCTGTAATTTTTCACATCCAGCTGAATTTTGATGGGCTTGACTTTTTCCAGATTAACATCTGAGGCGACTTTGAAATTATGGATATCCAGGTCGAACCCTTCTGCCGGGGGCAGGGTGGGAGATGCCTCGGGTGTGGGGGCAACTTCATCTGTCGGAGTTGGTGTTGGCGTCTCACCCGGTTCAGTGGGGGTGGGCAGCGGAGTTTCATCGGTGGGAGTAGGCTCGGGGGTCTCCCCAGTGGGAGTGGCGGTGGGTGGCTCACCGGTTGGCGTCGGTGTTTCCGTCATTGGCGGAAACGGCGTATTGGTTGGAGTGGGCTCCGCCGGAACATCGCTGGCATTTCCCGGGAAACTGAGCGCCATCAGCTCTACCAGGTTGCTGAAGCCATCTCCATCGGAATCCAGGCTTTCGATCGCGCCAAAATTCCTGGCGTTATCCTTGTAGTCTGTCCCATAGGGATTCAGACTGAAGGAACCGCTCTGGTGACAGAGCGTGCAATCATTTAAGCGGCTACCAGAGATGAAAGGGTAGTGGGAATTGGCTGCAGCCAGATCGGTACTGAAAGCCTGTACGCGCTGCGCCTGGAAAAACAAGAAGCCAATCCCGACGGCTGCCACCAGTGAAAAACCAATCAAACCCCCTTTAAGGCGTCTGATCCAGTTAACCATAACCGGTCTTCCTGCCATGTCAACTACCTCCTCTATCGATAAATTATCCAACCGCGGTGAATCGCGGCCGAACATGCCCTTAAGACGGGGAAAGAGGAGAAGTGTTACAGACAGGATGGGAGAGAAGAACGGGAAAGCGCCTGGGAGGAAAGCAGAGCCTCATCACAGGCGCATATATTGTTGGGGTTGGATAGTTGGATATATGTTACTGGTAAATTGCTTACGTCAGCGTACAGACCAGCAAGCATAATCTCAATTTGTCGCTGGCGTGCTCACTGCTACTGGATCAATCCGATGTCTTACTGTCGGGGTAATTACCCTTGCAATTTATCCTCAACTCACCGCTTGTTTCACGAGTTCGACGATCTTTGCCTCTTCGGAAGGAGTCAACTCCTTCAGGGCGAAAGAGGTCGGCCACATGGCGCCTTTGTCGAGGTTCGCCTCGTCGCTGAAGCCGAACGTCGCGTACCTTGCTTTGAATTTCGCCGCGCTTTGGAAGAA
>JAGUYX010000014.1 GCA_020061145.1 Anaerolineales bacterium
CTAAAATAAGATCGTAGATGAGCCAGGAAAAAATGATCGAAGATCAAGAAAACTTAGCAACTGAAGGACCTGCAGAACCGCCGGCGAGATCGTTCCTTGCGAATGTATTTTTATCTCCAGGCGAGCCGCGCCTGCGCGCCGGGTGGCGATTGCTGGGCCAGGAAGTGATCATGGTCGTATTCCTGGCTATCTTCACGATTGGAGCGGGTTTGCTGTTCATCGGCGGTATGGATCTGCCTGACCCGCAAACCTCCTTTTTCCTGGGACAAATCATCAGCGCCCTGGGTATCACCCTTTCGGTAATGGTCGCCCGGCAGTACCTCGACCGGCGTTCATTTTCCAGCCTGGGTCTACACCTGGATCGCCGGGCTGCCCGTGATGTGTTGGCGGGCGCGATTTTCGGTGGGTTGATGTTCGGCCTGATATTTCTGCTGCACCTGGGAGCCGGCTGGTTGGATTTCGCCGGCTACGCCTGGGAAATCCAACCCAACGGCACCTGGCTGACTTCGCTGCTGGTTTACCTCATCATATTTGCAGTCGTCGCCTGGCAGGAAGAATTGCTCAGCCGGGGGTACTGGCTGCAGAATCTGGCAGACGGGCTGGGTTGGATCCCTGCAGTGCTGCTCTCTGCGCTGGCGTTTGGGCTTTTACATGTGATTAATCCCGGCGCATCGCTGAGCTCCACAGCCGGGATTTTCCTGGCAGGGATTTTCTTTGCGTTTGCTTACCTGCGGGTGAAAAATCTGTGGCTCCCCATCGGGTTGCACCTGGGCTGGAATTTCTTTGAAGGGCCGGTCTTTGGTTTTCCGGTCAGCGGAATCCAAACCTTTCGCCTGCTGAGCTATACCGTAAGCGGCCCGGACTTGTGGACCGGCGGTGCGTTTGGGCCAGAAGCCGGATTGGCGGTGATCCCGGCGCTGCTCCTGGGGGCAATACTTATAATCTGGTATGGCAATCGTTTTGCGCAGAAATAAGCCAATCCATCCATTTTGGGAGAGATATCCACATGCACTTCCTGCTGGCACTGCTACCCATACTGCTCATCCTGGTGTTGATGGTCATCTTTCGTTGGGGGGCGGCGCGCGCCGGCAGCGTGGGTTATCTGAGCGCACTGGCGCTGGCAGCGGTTTTTTTCGGTTCCGGATTGGAATTGCTGGCTTTCGCCCATGTCAAGGCGCTGCTGTTGACCATTGACGTGCTGCTCATCATCTGGGCAGCATTTTTGCTTTACCGGGTAGCGGATGAAGCCGGCGCCATTCAAACCATTGGCGCTGCGCTGCCTCACCTGACTGCCGATCGGGGAATGCAGGCATTAATCATCGGTTGGGCGTTCGCCTCATTCCTGCAAGGTGTGGGAGGCTTTGGCGTGCCTGTGGCGGTGATCGCCCCGATTCTGGTGGGTCTTGGATTCACCCCCATGGCGGCGGTGGTGGTGCCTTCGCTGGGGCATTCCTGGGCGGTGACTTTTGGTTCCCTGGGTTCGTCCTTCCAGGCGTTGCTGGCAGCTACCGGTTTGCCTGCCGACCTGCTGGGCCCACCGGCGGCGCTATTTTTGGGAGCTTCGGCCTTGCTGGTGGGCTGGATGGTGATCCACAGCACCCGCGGCTGGCCGGGCTTCAAGCAATTATTTCTACCCGCCACTGTGATGGGCCTGGTGATGGGTCTGGTGCAATATCTGGTGGTGCTGGCAGGGGTCTGGAATATCGGCGCCTTTCTGGGTGGACTGGCCGGTTTGTTGGTCAGTTTTCCGCTGGCCAGGCGGGTGCGGGGGCAAAACCAGAACCAGGAAAAACTGGATATACGCCGATTAATAGTGGCGCTCTCCGGGTATGTGGTTATGGTTGGCATTACCCTGGGTGTGCAGTTGATTCCTCCGGTGAGAGATTTCCTGGGACAGGTGGTCATATCAGTCGAGTTCCCGGAAATGAGCACCACGCTCGGTTACGTCACCCCGGCGGGCGCTGGACGCAATATTCCCCTCTTCCGGCACGCCGGCGCGATCCTGGGTTATGCTTCTCTGGCGGCCTATTGGATCTATAAACGCGCCGGTTTGTATCGCCCCGGGGCAAACCGGCGTATTGTGTTCGGAACGCTCCAAAAAGTGATGTCTTCCAGCGTGGGTATCGCTTCAATGGTCGCCATGGCAAGTATCATGCAGCATGCCGGTATGACCGATGCCCTGGCACGCGGGCTGGCGGAAGGTATGGGCCAGTTATTCCCCCTGGCGGCGCCCTGGATTGGCGCACTGGGCGCGTTTATGACCGGCTCGAATACCAACTCGAACGTCTTATTTGGGGCGTTGCAGCTCCGCACCGCCGAATTGTTGGGGTACAGCGTGGCTTTCATCCTGGCAGCGCAAACCGCCGGGGCAGCCCTGGGTTCGGTGATAGCTCCCACCAAAGTCGTGGTCGGGGCCAGCACTGCCGGAATGGAAGGCAAAGAAGGCGACGTGATGCGCCAGCTATTCGTGTACACCGGCTTGCTGGTATTGTTTATTTCGTTGATCAGTCTCGCCAGCGTGCTCCTGGCAAACCGCTGAAAGGGATTAGCATGAATCTGGCAAGTAAAGGGCAATTAACTTTAGCGATCGGCCGGTTTAGGCCGGGGAGTGCCGGTCCTGCCGGCAGGGAAAATTATGCGTCGGGAGATCCGGGATGAAACGTTTACTTACCTGGCTGGAGCAGGATCGGTTTCGGGCGTATAGCCTTTCTTTTTTGCTGATGGTGTTACCCTGTTTCCCCCTGTATTTCAGCGCCCAGGCAGGCTCATGGTGGAGCTGGCCTTTACTCGGGTTGGTGGTACTGGGCAACCTGCTGGCGCTCTTGATCCGCTAAACGCTCTATCACTGGATCAGGGCGCCGCCTGCCAGAAATAGCCCATACCGTCGTAACCGGCGCTGAACAATACCCGCCCGCCTTCCAGCAGGGATAACACTCCCAACGGCCGGTCGTGGGCAGGCAAACAGGTATTTTCCACACGTCCATCGACCGGCAACCAGCAGAGTTTGCCGCTGCGCCAGCCGCTGAATAACAGGCTGCCATCGGCGCTGAAAACCAGCGCCCAGGCGTCATCGCCATGCTCATCCAAAACTTCCCACAATAATTCTCCCGCCTGCAGATCCCAGAGCTGCAAAGCCCCGCCGGATGAAGCCACAGCGACCTGTAAAAAGCCGGGGCGTAAAGCCAGCCTGTGGGCTGAATCACCGCTGCGCAGGCTGTGCACCAGGCGCCCGCTTTCGGTTTCGCGTACCCGGATCACCCCACCATCCAGGCTTACCAGCCAGGCGCCATCCGCTGTAAACACCAGATCGGGCACCACAAACGCCCCGCCGATCAACTCTCCCAGTTTTTCGCCCCCGGAGAAATCCCACAGGTAAATCAGCGGTTCATCCGCGGCGGACGCCAGAGTATTTCCATCCGGATGGATCGCCAGACGGTTGATTGCCCGTTTATGTGCCTGTAAGGTATCGCTGAGCGTTCCGCCGGGGACATCCCAGCTCCGCACCATGCCGTCGTTGCTGCCGGCGATCAACCGTTCCGGTTCGTCCGGGTGAAACACCAGGCTGCGCGTAAAAACGCCCACCTCGATTTGTTGGATCGGCTTGGGTTCGCCCCAGGCATACACCTGAATGTTTTCTCCGGCGCTGACCGCCAGCCACTGCCCGCTTTCCGACCAGGCCGCGGCGAGAACCGGTGCGGGCAGGTTTATAGATGCGTGTGGGTAAGCGCTAAGCAGAAATCCGTCTCCGGCAGTAAGCGGTGAGGGTGTGGGCGTCGGGCTGGGAATACTGACCGGCGTGGGGGAACGGGTGGGCAGGACAGGTGTGGGGGGTAAAGGAGAAGGAGTGAAAAACGGGGTAGAGGTGGAAGTCACAGTTGCGGGCTCTGGTGGGCTGGTGGAGGCGGATAACCCTCGACCACAGCCAGAGACCAAAGCCAATGTAACCAGGCAGCCGGCCTTCACCCACAATCGTTGTCTGCTTTTCATCGGGCGTCTCGCGTTTAGTGTATCACAGCGCTCGCCGTGCTGAAACCGGTGAATATCGGATGAAAATTCTCGGATTAAGTGGGGAGTCTGCCAGAGGGCGATTAATCCCCCGGACTGGCAATCACACGGTTTTCCAGGCGCGCCTGTTCAGCGCGAAATGCGAGCAGGTGGCTCTCCAGGGCTCCCTGCGCCAGGGTCAGCGCTTCTCCGCCAGACCGCAGGGCGGTCACCAGGGCGCGCATCAGGCCTGCATCTCCCCCGCCATGACCTCCCGTGGGGTCGCTGCCGGTGATGAAACGCTGTGTCCTGCCGCTGTGGAAATCGGATATCTCGATCCACCCGCCAGCCAAACCCAGGAAAGCCCGGAGCTCCCCACGGGAACCCTGAATCCGGGTCGTGCGTCCTTCCAGAGCTGAAAACCCGTGCATGGTCAGGGTGGCAGTCACACCACTGGCAAAGGTCAGGTTCACCACCTGATGATCGACGACATCATTGTCGCAGGCATACACGCAGCGCCCATACGGGCCCGATTGCAGCGCAAGGCGCACATTCTCCGCTGTGGGCGGCTCGGCGACGGTGCTGACCGGCCAGCCGCGATAATCCGTTAAGGGACGCAATAAAGGCAACCGGCTGAAGAGGAGCCTTGAGAGCGATGGCGACGCCAGGCGGAAAGCAAACAAGGCTCGGTAAAAAGGATTGGGGGTGCTATCCCGCATGTTCTGCCACACCGGAGCGAGATCGAGGTAAATACGCGGCGCATAATACGGACAGCTATGCGCAACCGGACAACCTTCCAGGCAAAATTGAGGCGCTCCTTGCGGCGCGTTTTCCGGGCGAAAATGCAGCCGGCTGCCGCTGCTGCTCAACCAGGTGCAGCGATCACCGGTGAGCCAGAGCAGGATATCCAGGTCATGGCAGCATTTCGCCAGGATCATTGGAGCGCTTTCCCGGCTGTTGCGCCAGTTGCCGCGCACGTAGCTGTGCGCCATATGCCACCAGGAAACATTTTCGGCGTGGGCAATATGGATGATCTGGCCGAGGACGCCAGATAAAAGAATCTGGCGTAAACGCTGGAAATGAGGCGTATAACGCAGCACGTGGGCGACGTGCAACTGGCGTCCCACGGATTGCGCTTTTTCCACCAGCGCGCGGCATTCCGCCTCCGTGGTTGCCATGGGTTTTTCCAGCAGGACGTGGTATCCCATTTCCAGAGCCATCATTGCCGGGGAGGTATGCTGTTGGTCCTGGGTGCAGATGAAGGCCACATCCGCCTGCAAACCAGCCGCCAGCAGGTCTTCCCAGGTGGTAAACTGCCGGCCGGGTAAGATGCCATGCACTTTGGCGAAGTTTTCCCGCCGGCTGGCGCGTGGCTCAGCCACGGCGATAAAACGGATTTCATCCAGGTGACGCAGGGCATAGGC
>JAGUYX010000193.1 GCA_020061145.1 Anaerolineales bacterium
TCACACACAGGGACGTATGAGCGCTTATCAATTTAAACAACTTTCGCCGGAACAATACCAGAGCTGGTTCGAGGCCAATCTTCCGAACCTGCAATTTCGTTCGCCCTTTCACCAACCTGCCTGGTTGGAAGCTGTTTCCCGGGGTGCAAAATTTGGCCTGGGGTTTCTCGGAGCTTACGAAAACCGCGAGTTGGTGATGGTCTTCCCTGGATTTGTCATTCGCCGGGGACCCTTCGCCATGTTCGGATCGCCGTTACGCGGCACGATGACTTCATACCTCGGCCCGGTAAGCCTGAAAACATTCGACCAGATGGAAAATTTGCTGGACGCTATCCAGGCGTATAACCGGTATTTGCGCAAACAATCCGGGGTAATCTCCAGCCGCTTTACCTTGCGCGATACCCCTCCCAACGGCCTGCCGGAGCTGGATAACAACTGGAAACAGGAACGCCCGCGCAGCTATCGCCTGAACCTGCGGCGCAGCGAAACGGAATTATGGGACAGCCTGACCTCCAATTGCCGCCGAAATATCCGCCGGGCGCTGCTGGAGGGCATCGAAATTGTGCAGATCGACGATGCGCATGTTTTCTATCAAATGCTCGATGAAACACTCAGAAGACATGGTACAACCAGCTGGCATTCGGAGCATTTCTTCAAGCTGGTGATGACCGAATTAACCGCCCGGGATTTGTTGTGGGCGTGGGGCGCCAGATACAAGGATGAAATCATCGCCGTCGGCCTGTTTTTCCACGACGATCGGGAAATGCATTTCATCAGCGGGGCATCTCTGCCGCGCTACAAATCCCTGCCCACCAGTTACCTGCTGCACTGGCAGGCTATACTCACTGCTTCCAGCGCCGGTCTGCAAACCTATAACTCGGACGCCAGCCGTATCCGCAGCATCGACCAGTTTAAAGAATCCTTTCGACCGGATCTGGAAAGACGCCATACCCTGATCTGGTCGCCTAAATCTGTGCAGGCTGCTCAAAAATGGGCGGTTAAGACAATCAATACTTTTCGAGAATTACGCAGCAAGGTGAAATAAGCATGCCGGGAAATGGTATAAACCAGCCAGCGGAGCACAGATTGCAGGTGGTAAACCAGCTGGATGAAAATACCTGGCGGGCATTTGTCGATCGTCACCCCCACGGTAACATTTTTCACACCCCGGAGATGTTCAGGGTTTTCCAACAGGCGAAAAATCACGAACCGGAAGTATGGGCTACGGTAAATCCGGCAGGCGAGGTTCTCGCTCTCCTGCTTCCGGTGCGCATCAATGTGTTGGACGGTCCTTTTCGTCTGTTGACCACGCGGGCGGTCGCGTACGGCAGCGCCTTGAGCGCGCCGTATCCTGAGGGGCAAACCGCCCTCCGCCTGCTGATGGAGACTTACCGGAAAAAGGTTCAGTTCAGGGTGTTGTTCACCGAGTTGCGCAATTATGCCAATTTAATGGAGTTGTTGCCGGTCTTTCAGCAAAGCGGGTTCGTTTTTGAAGATCATCTGAACTTTTTGATCGATCTGGAGCGCCCACCGGATGAACTCTGGCAGTCCATCCGGTCTAACGCCCGCCGCAATATTCAAAAGGCGCGGAAATCCGGCGTATCGATCGAAGAGATCCGCAGCGCGCAGGAGGTTTTGCTGGCTTACAACCTGCTGGAGGACGTTTACAAACGTATCCAGGTCCCTCTGCCCGACCGTTCTTTGTTCGAAGCCGCCCATGCAGTTTTGTCGCCGCAAGAGATGTTCAAAATGTACCTGGCCCGGGTAAACGGCGACGCAATCGGGGTAATGACGCTGCTTTTTTATAAGAACGTGGTGCTTTACTGGTATACCGGCACCCTGCGCCAGTATGCCTCTTACCGGGCGGGAGACTTACTGGTCTGGCATGCGCTGGAGACCGGGCAGCGCCTTGGGGGAGGCCTGTTCGATTTTGGCGGCGGTGGAAAACCGGATGAAAAATACGGTGTACGCGATTTCAAAGCCAAGTTTGGCGGGGAGCTGGTGAATTTTGGACGTTATACCTGCATCCACAGCCCACTGCGTTACCGGCTCACCGAAGCCGGTTACCAGGTCTTGAGAAAATACCTGTAATGGAAGGTTAGCGTATGACCCCGCAGGAAAGACCAATATTTGTGGTTGGCGCGCCTCGCTCGGGGACCACACTGCTGCGCTATATCCTGTGCAGCCATCCCCGCATCTACATCCCCCCGGAGTCTAATTTTATCCCCCGCTTCTTCCGATAGTTCCCGAACCAACCGCTGACCTCCGAAAAAGCCACACAGATCATGGCGGGGATTTTGAAATATCGTTTGTTTTTTAAAGATTGGAGCGGTGAGCGGCCCGATCCGCAACGCCTGGTCGCCAGCGCGGGAGATCTTTTTCCAGCCACGCTGGTAGATGCATTGTACAGCCAGTATGCCCGCCAGAAGAGTTCATTACGCTGGGGCGATAAATCTCCCATTTATACGCTGTACATCGATTTGCTCGCCGAGATTTTCCCCCAGGCGCAATTCATCCACATTTACCGGGATGGGCGCGATGTGGCTTTATCCATGCTGAAGGCTTACCAGACGCGGCGGTTTTTTTATATCGATGTCTGTTATGCCGCCCATTCGTGGAAACAGCGGGTGAGCAAAGCGCGCCGGGATGGGTTGGCCCTGGGCGGCGATCGCTATCTGGAGATGGCCTATGAAGACCTGGTGTCCCAACCGCTGAAAAAGATACCCCAGATATGCGCTTTTCTGGGGGAAGCTTACGAGCCGTCGATGGCCCAGCCGCACACTACTGCCCGGCAGCTCCACCATTCCAAGGGCATTCACAGCCCCACACGGAAACCGTTGAACACGAAAAGCGTCGCCCGCTGGAAAACCGGTATGTCCGTGCGCGACCGGCGCCTGTTTCAGCGGATCGCCGGGGAAACGCTGGACATCCTGGGTTATGAGATCGAACCCTTAGGAAAAATGAGCCCGGCAGAGGCCGCGCGCTTCGCCAGATTGCAGACGAAATATCACCTGATCGAAAGCGGGAGAAAGTTCATTCAGACAGCCGGAATTTTCCATCCTACCCAGCTCATTTCCAGACGGCTCAAACCCTACCCGAAGCTCTCTGCGATTAACCCCGAGAATTAATCCACCTGAAATGAATTCCAATCCCTCCACTCCCCCAGGCGAGAACCGCAATTACCGCTTCCGGCATTGTATGCTCGTGCATGCCTATTACCCCTACGATGAAACCCGCGTCCAGCGCCAGGCTGAAGCCCTGGTAGCCCGGAATATCCAGGTGGATGTGATTTGCCTGCGCTATGGCGATGAACCCCGCTTTGAAGTGGCCGGCGGGGTAAACGTCTATCGCCTGCCGGTGCAGCGGAATAAAAAACGCGGCCAGGCAGGGCAATTCATGGAATACCTGGCTTTTTTAGCGCTGGCTTTTTTTCAACTCACCCGCCTGCACCTCAAACATGCTTACCGGGTGGTCCAGGTACACAACCTGCCGGATTTCCTGATCTTTGCTGCGCTGGCGCCACGCCTCAGCGGGAGTAAACTGATCCTGGATTTGCATGACCTGATGCCCGAGTTTTATTGCGCCCGCTTCAACACCCCATTGGATAGCCTGCCGGTGCGCCTGATCCAATGGCAGGAGAGCCTGTGTTGCCGGTTTGCACATCACGTGATCACTGTTACGGAGGCATGGCGGCAAACCCTGATCCAGCGCGGCACTCCAGCGGAAAAAATCTCGGTGGTGATGAACGTACCCGACCCGCGCTACTTCTCTACGGCGGGCCGGGAAAATAAAACCAACGCGAACGGCTCCTTCCGGTTTGTTTATCACGGTTCGATCACCCGGCGCTACGGGCTGGATCTGGTATTGCAGGCACTTGCGCAAACGCGCCAACAAATGCCCCAGGCGGTGTTGAATGTCTATGGGCGCGGGGAATTTCTGGAAGAGATCCTGCGACTCATCCAGGAATACCAGTTGCAGGATCGGGTGCAGGTCAGCCCGGAATATCTTCCCAGCGCCGAGCTTGCCGCCCGCATTCAGGCAAGCGATGTGGGGCTGGTGCCTTACCGTAAAGATATTTTCACCGATGGCATTCTCCCAACCAAATTGATGGAATATGTCGCCACCGGCGTACCGGTGATCGCTGCGCGCACCACGGCGATCTCAACGTACTTTGACGACGAGATGGTGGCGTTTTTTTCGCCCGGGGATGTGCAGGAACTGGCGGCATGTATGACGCGACTATACGCACAGCAAGACAGGTTAGACACCCTGGCGCACCAGGCAGCCGCATTTTCCAGAAAATATCACTTTCAAAAGGTGGCGGAGGAATACACCTCCCGGGTAGAACGGCTGGCGCTGGGCAAAGGGCTATAGGGCGGATAAAGCTTATCTACACCTTACCTGAAAGAAAAATCCTTCCCGCAGAAACCTTCGGGAAGGATTTTTCGTTTAATTCAGGGTAAGATAATGAGGTTTATGTTGACCAAAGGTTAAGGAAAACAAAAAGGAATACCACCATGCACAAAATTGTCCCACATCTCTGGTATGACACAGAAGCCAGGGAGGCGGCAGAATTCTATGTCTCCATTTTCCCCGATTCGAAAATCACAAATATTTCCACGATTCATGATACCCCGTCTGGCTCACCGGATATCGTTTCTTTCGAGGTGATGGGCCAGCCGTTTATGGCGATCAGCGCTGGCCCGCTGTTCAAATTCAACCCATCCGTGTCGTTTATGGTTGCCTGTGAGACCAGGGAAGAAGTCGAGGCGTATTGGGATAAGCTGGCAGATGGCGGGATGGCGCTGATGGAGCTGGGCGAGTACCCCTTCAGCGATAAATATGGGTGGATGCAGGACAGGTATGGTCTTTCGTGGCAATTGATGTTCGTGGGCGATCAGCAAATCCAGCAAAAAATTACCCCCTCACTGCTGTTTGTTGGTGAGCAGGCCGGCAGGGCTGAGGAAGCGATCACTTATTACGCCTCGGTATTTCGCAACGCGGAAATCGGCCCGATTCTGCGGTATGACAAAGGTGAAGAACCAGAGATAGAAGGCACGGTGAAATACGCGACCTTCAAGCTCGAAGGGCAGGCGTTTGCCGCCCTGGACAGCGCCTATGAACACAGGTTTGCCTTTAATGAGGCGATCTCATTGATGGTGTATTGTAAGGACCAGGAAGAAATCGATTATTACTGGGATAAGCTCACTGCAGTTCCTGAAGCCGAACAATGCGGCTGGCTCAAGGATAAGTTTGGCCTGTCATGGCAGATTGTCCCGACCGCCATGGATGAGATGATGGCAAAGGGTACCCGGGAGCAAATCGACCGTGTGACCCAGGCATTTCTTAAGATGAAGAAGTTCGATCTGGCGGTGTTAAAGAAGGCCTACGCAGGACAGGGTGAATAATCAGCATAACCTCGCAGAATACGAAAAACACGCAATCCGCCAATGGATCCACACATGGCTGGCTGCCACAAAAGCTGGCGACATTCGAAGCGGCAGATGGGAAATGGCGCCTGGCACGTGATGCCGATTTACTGGCAGAAAGTTCAAAAGAGTTGTAGAAGCATGAATAAACCCGGAGGAATACCCATGGCGAAACTGAATACCTATCTCAACTTTGCAGGCAATGCAATGGAGGCGTTTAACTTCTACCGGTCTGTCTTCGGCGGGGAGTTTACTTCGGTTGTCCGCTTTAAGGACATGCCGGTTGAAGGCTTCA
>JAGUYX010000233.1 GCA_020061145.1 Anaerolineales bacterium
GGATTAAATGTAACGGTGCCGTACAAGCAAGCTGTCATCCAATATCTGGATCGAATGACGGCACGAGCCAGTCGTATCGGGGCCGTCAACACGATCTATTTACGTGACGTGGAGATCGTAGGCGATAACACCGATGCACAAGGGTTTATACGCGACCTGCAAGTGAATGCATTACTTCCGCAAACAGGGCAGGTTTTGGTGCTCGGCGCAGGCGGAGCCGCTCGGGGGGTAAGCTATGCATTGTTGGAGTCTGGTTTGGACATAATTATCCTGTCCCGCTCCCCGAAAGCCGCTCAGGAAATTGCTGTGGACATGCGAGCGCTCTTCCCTGCCAGAGAAATTATCACGAATGCACTTGAGGCGCTGGCCAAACTGGAAAGCTGGTCGGAAATCATGCTGATTGTCAATGCCACCTCGGCTGGAATGTATCCGCAGATAAAAAACAGCCCCTGGCCTCCCGGTGTCCCATATCCAGCCGGGATACCGCTATATGATCTGATCTATAATCCGGCAGAAACTGAACTGATGCGATTTGCACGCACGCACCAAGCCAGAGCAGTAAACGGCCTGGGCATGCTGATCGAACAGGCACGCCTGTCCTTTGAATTATGGACTGGCTATTTCCCTCCGCGTAATTTATTGGAACAGGCAATAAAGGCAGAATTCCCGGTATGAAAACTCACCGCGACCCGGATGCTACTTCCACTTCCTTACATTATTTTGCGGAAATCAACCAGAAAATCCGGAACATGAAAGCTGCTGGCGCAGAGATTATCCACCTGGATATTGGTTCGCCAGACTTGCCGCCTCCGGATATTGCCATTCGCACCTTAACGGATAGCGCCTCCGATCCGGCAAAACACGGTTACCAATCCCACAACTGGACAGCAGATTATCGTCGTGCATGGGCCAGGTTTTACCAGGAGACCTATCAGGCTGCTCTCGACCCGGAGCAGGAGATACTGCCACTGATTGGCTCCAAAGAAGGGATCTTTCATCTTCCTCTGGCAATCATAAAACCGGGAGAAGTGGTACTGGTACCCGATCCCGGGTATATCACCTACACGCGTGGAGCTCAAATAGCCGGTGGGCAGGTTCAAGCTTACCCACTCTCACCAGACAATAGTTACCTCCCGGATCTGGAAAAGATACCTCGAGAGGTATTAGCTAAATCCAGGCTGATGTGGGTCAATTACCCCCACAATCCAACCGGGGCGACAGTTAACGCGTCATTCTTCTCCAGATTGGTAGAATTTGCCCACCGCCACAAGATTCTTCTCTGCCACGATGCTGCCTATACGCAAATTTCTTTTACAGAAAAACCTTTCCCCAGCCTGTTGCAGATCCCCGGCGCAATGGATGTGGCGATCGAGTTTAATACACTCTCTAAGTCGCATGCCATGGCCGGGTGGCGGGTTGCTGTCGCCGCCGGGAATGCGAACGCCCTCAAACAGCTATTTTCTGTCAAATCCCACGCAGACAGCGGTCATTTCCTACCGATAATTGAAGCCGCCACGGCTGCACTGAATGAAACCCAACCCGCGTGGATCCAGGAGCGCAATCAAACCTACCAGGAACGTCGCGATGTTCTGTTTCAGACGCTCCAGGAATTAAGCTTGCAGACTTTTTTGCCAGCCGGCGGTTTGTATCTCTGGGCGCGGGTACCTTCTGGGTTTACTTCAGCCGGATTTGCCCGGCAATTGCTGGAAAGTGCCCATCTAAGTATCGCGCCCGGGGTGATATTCGGAAAAAACGGCGAGGGGTTCGTCCGCCTTGCGCTGACAGCACCCACACCGCAAATCCAGGAAGCTTCCCAACGCCTGAAAGAATGGATGAAACATGCCTCTCCGCTATCTCACCGCCGGTGAATCTCACGGCCCGGCAATTCTGGTCATCCTGGAAGGGATGCCGGCAGGGCTGAGCGTAGATATACCCGCCATTAACCACCAGCTCGAAAGACGCCAGCGTGGGTATGGCGCCGGGCCAAGGATGAAGCTCGAACAGGATCGGGTGGAAATTCTGGCCGGCGTTCTTGAAGGTCAAACAACCGGTGCGCCGGTTGCCATGATAATCAATAATTTAAATCATGCACGCTGGCGCGGTAGAGCGATCGATCCATTTACCATCCCTCGCCCGGGTCATGTGGATCTGGCTGCTGCGGCGAAATATGGGTATTCTGATCTTCGCCCGGGTTTAGAGCGGGCTTCCGCACGTGAGACGGTCGCCCGTGTGGCGGCTGGCGCGTTGTGCAAACAATTATTGAGCCATTTTGGAATACTCATCGGAGGTTATGTCACCAGCATCGGCTCGGTGCATGCAGACCTGGAACAACTCACATTCGAACAGCGGATCAACCAAGCAGAGGCATCAACCGTGCGTTGCCCCGAACCGCAATATTCCGAACGAATGGAGGCGGAAATTCGCCAGGCAATCGAAAATCGGGATACCTTAGGGGGAATCATCGAGGTCGTCGCCCTGGGACTTCCGGTTGGCTTGGGTTCGCACGTCCACTGGGACCGTAAACTGGAAGCCCAGCTTGGAGCGGCTATCTTGAGCGTTCAGGCGATCAAAGGCATCGAGTTTGGCGCCGGGTTCAAAGGATCCAGCCTGCCCGGCACGCAGGCTCACGATCCCATCATCCTGGAAGGCGAGCAGTTGTTTCGACCGGCTACTTCTTCCGGCGGCATTGAAGGTGGCATCTCCACCGGACAACCTTTGATTTTTCGAGCAGCGATGAAGCCAATTGCCACCACACTTCAGCCCCAACAGTCAGTGGATCTTGCCCGTGGGGAGAATGTGCCCACACAATACGAGCGTTCTGATTTCTGTCCAGTACCCCGGGCGGTGCCTATCCTGGAAGCTGTCACCGCCATCGTCCTGGCAGATGCTTTGCTCGCCAAGCTCGGCGGTGATTCGCTTCATGAAATGTTGCCACGTTACGAGGGGTTAAGAAAATTAAGGTTATCTGATCTGAGAATGGATGACCGGCCACACACCTATTGGCCGGATGAGCCATGAAAACCGGTCACATTTTTATTTACGGTCCACCCGGATCGGGAAAATCACATACCTCAAGACTGCTGGCTAAATCCCTGGCATTACCCCTGATCGAGATGGATGACGAGATCGAAAACCAGGCTGGGATAAAAATCGCCGATATTTTTGATCGCGAGGGAGAAGCAGGATTTCGCCAACGAGAAACAGAAATTTTACGCCAGCTTCACCACCGTCCGCCCTCAGTCGTGGCGTTGGGAGGTGGCGCGTTGCTGGCATCCGCGAACGCGGCATATGCTCGTGAACATGGCACGGTCATATGCCTGTGCGCCCGGTTGGAAACCTTACAATCGCGCTTGCGATTTGATGGGAGAAAGCGACCCTTATTGGATTGCAACCGGGGTTCGAATCTGGAAAAATTACTCTCCGAACGCCGGGAACATTACCATAGTTTCGACATTCAATTACCTACTGACGAACTTTCTCCTGCAGAAGTCGCCTGGGAAATTCAGACGCTGGTTGGTCGCTTTCAATTGCACGCCATGGGATCCAGTTATCCTGTGATTATCTCTGAGGGGATTTCAGACATCCCCGAAAAAAAGGAATGGTTACTGCCCGCTGACTCGAATGCATATTTGCTGGCAGATCAAAGTCTGTTTGGACTTTATAAAGATAAATTGAATCAGCTGACAACCGCGCTGCCATTGCATCCTGAACCGATCCTAATTCCACCGGGAGAAACTTCCAAATCGCTCAGCCAATTGCAAAATATTTGGGAATCCCTGTTATCCGCAGGAGCGGACCGCAATAGCCTGCTGGTGGTGTTTGGCGGAGGCGTAATCGGCGACCTGGGTGGCTTCGCCGCGGCAACTTTTATGCGCGGCATTTCCTGGGTGAATATTCCCACCAGCCTGGTAGCCCAGGTCGACGCTGGTCTGGGTGGGAAAACTGCGATTAATCTACCGGCAGGTAAAAATCTGGTCGGCGCATTTTACCCTCCCAGGGCCGTTTGGATTGACCCTCTACTATTACACACACTACCCCCGGAGGAATTCGCAAATGGAATGGCTGAAGTTATCAAACACGCCATCCTTGGGGATGAAAAACTATATGGACTCTGCCAGTCAGGCCCCGGGAAAATCAGGCAGGAGCTGAAAACCTGTGTGCGCCGTGCTGTGGCTGTGAAAATTAAAATTATCGAACAGGATCCATACGAACGTGGTCTGCGGCAGGTGTTGAATTTTGGGCATACCATCGGCCATGCACTTGAGAATACCCATAATTTCCGGTTAAGTCACGGCCAGGCTGTGGCGATCGGTATGGCCGTGGAAACCTATATTTCGGAACAAATTGGCCTGGCGGAAACTGGTCTGGCGAAAGAAATCGTTGGGATGCTTAATGAATACGGGTTGCCGCATTCAATCCCCGAAGATATATCCATAGACCAAATTCTGCACAACCTGAGTTACGACAAAAAAAGAAACCCTCAGGGAATTCCCTTTGCCCTGCCGGTCCGCATCGGGGAAGTACGCCACGGAATCCAGGTACCTGACTTGAAAACATATCTTGAAGCGTTCAGGAGGGAAAGATGAAACCGGTTATTCTCATTCTGCATGGTCCGAATTTAAATATGTTAGGCGTTCGAGAACCGGAAATTTATGGCGCTTTGACGTTAGACCAGATCAATCTGCACCTGTCCCGGCTGGCCGATTCCCGCCAGGCGGAAGTCTCCTGTTATCAGAGCAATCACGAAGGAGAATTAATTGAAATTCTTCAGAATTCTCCTCACAAGCACCAGGCAGTTGTTTTTAATCCGGGTGGTTATACGCATACTTCGGTTGCCCTGCGAGATGCGATTGCTTTGTTGGAGATTCCGGTCATTGAGGTTCATATATCCAACATTTACAGGAGAGAACCTTTTCGACACACATCACTTCTCTCGGGAGTTTGTTCCGGTACAATCAGCGGATTTGGCGTATTATCCTACGAACTGGGGGTAATCGCAGCCTTGCACCTGATCCAGGGAAAAAAATAACAGGCGGAGAGATAAATTCCGCCTGTTTGGCCAGAGTGAATCTACGATTTACTTAATCACGGCGCATGCCAAAGAGCAGGAATGCGTAATACAAGAGCGTTGAAATCGCCTGAATCGCAGCAGCAACATACGTCCAGGCGGCAGCATTCAAGACACTACTTACCCCGTTAACTTCCTGGCTGGATATCACACCAATCTGGACCAACATTTGTTTGGCTCGATTCGAGGCGTCGAATTCTACAGGCAGGGTAATTATGGCAAACAAAGCGACCGCAGCGAACAAAACCAGCCCGATAGAAGCGACCGTAAAACCAGCAGCGCCACCGGTTGCCTGTAACATTAAAAAACCAACAATAAAAATGATCGGCCCAAGCCAGCTTCCAAATTGGACGGTCGGTACCATCGCACTACGGACTTGAAGGGCAAAATAACCCTGTTTGTGCTGCAATGCATGCCCTGCTTCATGGGCAGCCACGCCTACTGCCGCCAGGCTGTTAGTGCCATATACATTCGGGGAAAGTCTCAGTTTCTTGCTGCGTGGATCGTAATGGTCGCTGAGAAAGCCGCGGGTCTGCTCAACCTGGACATCATACAAACCATTCGAATCGAGGATGCGCCGGGCGGCCTCCCCACCTGTCATTCCGGACCAGGCACGCACCCTTGAGTATTTTTCGAAAGCCGAACGGACTTTCGTCTGTGCCCATAAGCCCAGTAATATCCCCGGTATACTCAGGATTAAATATATTGGATCAAACCAGAACATTTTTCGTACCTCCGATGCAAATCACACCGTTAATACTCGCCTGGCAATCATCTGGAAAATGAACTCAGCAGATCTTCTTGGGGTAAATTGCCAAGGTGCGAGTTTGAAATTATTCAATCTCAGTGTATCAGTAATTTTAAAACCTTCTGACACCTCGTCAAGTAGCGTAAGATCGATCTTATTTGTTTCTAACAGTCTTGATTCATTAATTTGATGAATCCTGGCATACCGGTAAATATCGTCAATATATCTATAAAGAGTTATGGCTATTCCTGGCCTAACCTCAGCCCATAGGCTTTGAGAACGGGCAAAACAAACATAAATCCATTATTTTCGTTATCCAGATTACCCAGGATGGATTCAGTCGCTTTGACGAGTGCATCCACTATTTCTTCCTGGTCAACCACAGAAAACAAAGTTCTGTGGCGAACTTCTTCACTCTGGAAAATTTCACGCAAGCTGGGCATCAAGGGTAAACCATCTCTTTGCCAACCTTTTTTGACCCTCCCTAACCCAGTGCTTTCCAATATTGTGACCCCGCGAATGCCTGCCTCCTCCCAGGCACGCAATATTTGTCCACATTCATCCGGATCATCAACAACTAATACAACCAGATACATACAGTATCTCCTTTCCTCAGGTCTCTTGTACCACAACTTTTGACTTTTTAACACCAACAAACAATCTTCGTAAAAACAGGGGGGTTAGCAGGGTGGTGATTAACACCACACCAACAATCGCAGAAAATATATCCACTCCAATCAATCCCTGAGCAATACCTTGATTCGCAACGATCAATCCCACCTCGCCTCGGGACATCATCCCTACTCCCATTTGCAAAGATTCCTGATTAGAAAACCCGGAAAGCCGTGCACCAAGACCGGAGCCAAGCACCTTACCCACAATCGCCACAATGGTCATGGCAATAAACAAACCGATCGTCGCGGTGGTCATCTCGCGTAAGTTCGCTGCCAGGCCAACATTGACGAAAAACACCGGCACAAAAAATCCATAAGCTATGGTGGAAATTTCTTGCTCGATGCGATCCCGCATTGGGCTGCGGGCGAATGTCAATCCGGCGATAAATGCCCCGGTAATTGGAGCCATTCTTCCCCCAACCTCCGCCAGCCAGGAATAAGCCAGAACTGTGACGATCACAAACGCCAACAATCCGCGGCTGATCGGCAATCGTTCGATTCTGGATGAAAGGCGAGGTAATAACAAATATCCAAGTCCCAGGGATAACCCCATAAACAATAACATGCGTAGGAAAATAATCAGGATGCTTCCCAACCCACCTTCCCCACCGCCCGAGAGAGCAAAGAAAATCGATATGCCTAGCACAACCAGAATATCATCGAAAACAGCCGCACCCAATAATCCAATACCAACCCTCGAGCGTAAACGCCCTAACTCCATCAACGTCTGAGCAGAGATGCTGACGCTGGTAGCCGCCAATACCAGACCGATAAAAATTGATTCCTCCACACCAAAGTTATAGATTGCACCAGTCCCATAACCCAGGGTAAGTGGAAAAATCACACCAAACACCCCGGCGAGGATCGCTACCTTACCGGATTTCGCCAGATCTGACAAATGCAAATCCAATCCAGCGATAAACATCAAGAAAAGGACGCCGATCTCTGCCAGCTGCTTGATTTCATGGACGAGTGTTTCATACGTGTAGGTATCTGAATAGCTGAAAATTCCCCAGCGGAATACATCCAACAATGACGGGCCGATAATCAGACCGACCATCAATTCCCCCAATACTGCCGGTTGTTTCATCAATATACTGAGATACCCGCCCAGTTTGGCAGCGGCAATGACCAATACCAATCCAATCGCCAGATTTAAGAAGGGTAAGACTCCCCCTTCAGCGGTTTCGACAGTTAGCATACTGGGAAACAGACCCAACCATACCGGAAGATGCGCCAACATTTATCTCCTTTGCTACTTTCGTAATCAGAAACCCTGGAATGCTTAAGGATACCATGGAAAATATTGGACTTGCCTGCCGAAGCAACCTGCCATCCGGGCGATCACGCCAGGGATCAATACAACTCAACCAGGTTTCGCACGTATAATAAATTAATTACTCATTTTTTTGCAAGATCGGAGGTCAGATGAACCGGTTAGCCAATAGTTGGGAGTTGCTTAAAGCCAGCGCCTCGGTGTTGCGCGCCGATAAGGAGTTACTCCTTTTTCCAATTCTCTCTTCCATCGGGGTAATGATTGTCACACTTTCATTTGCGATACCTTTTATGTTGACCGATCTCCTGGGCAGCTTTTTTTCGGAATCAACCGGCTCAGAAATACTGACTTTCCTCGTTTTGTTCCTTTTTTATATCGTTCAATATTTTGTCGTGATTTTCTCCAATTCAGCCCTGATTGGCGCAGCATCTATTCGCCTGCAGGGTGGAGATCCAACCGTTAGCGACGGGTTCCGCATTGCCTTCAAACATATAGGCAGCATCTTTGCCTATGCGGTGATCTCATCTACGGTTGGAATATTTTTGAAAATGATCTCCCAGCGCAGCAACAATCTCGGCCGGTTTGTTGTCTCGCTAATTGGTCTGGGTTGGAACATCGCCACTTTCCTCGTTATACCGATCCTGGTGATTGAGGGGATAAATCCAATCGAGGCGATCAAACGGAGTGTCTCCTTGCTAAAAAAGACCTGGGGGGAGCAAATTGCCGGCAATCTCGGGATAGGATTAATCTTTACACTTCTCACCCTTGGGTTGCTCGTTGTCGCCATTCCCATTATCGTGATTAGCTTCGTCAATGAAATTTACTGGCTGGGTATAACCCTAATTGTTGGCCTGGTATTCAGTTTAATCCTTTTAGGACTGGTCCAAGGCGCGCTGAATGGGATTTACATTGCGGCAGTATATCGATATACAGTTAAGGGAGATTCTGGAACCTTCTTCACCCAACAACAGGTGCAACAGGCCTTCCGCACTGGGCGTTAATCCGCAATCCATACCTCAGTTAACCGTACCTCCGGATCAAGCGTTCGGAGGTAGGTTCAATTTAACCTCCCCGGGTGGATGTATTCCAAAACCTGCCTGATTCTCACTACTATGTGAAAGATTTCCCAAAATAAACCAGATTCTTGACATTCATATGTGAATGAGCTATATTTGTAATGGAAACGTTTCCAATAAAAATTGGTGAAATTCATGCCTGCAGTTACTATCAAGGACGTGGCGCGCGAAGCAGGAGTTGGCGTAGGCACAGTATCAAGAGTATTCAATCGCAGTACTCTGGTCAGCCAGGAAACTCAGCAAAGAGTACTTGCAGCCGCAGATAAGCTTGGTTATTACCCCGATGTGTCTGCTCGCCGGCTGGTTAAAGGGCGGACGCGTATCATTGCCTTTATCGAAAGACATACGCCACGCCCACCATTTGTGGATGCCTTCATGGCTGAGGTATTACGCGGTATCCATTCGGTTGTCATTGAAGAGGACTATCACATATTGATCGAACCGTGTGCACCCGGGGAAAAAGGTGATCGCCGACTGCTGAACCTGATTCGTGAAAAACATGCCGATGGGCTGATTATCTCCGGTCCGAGGATTGATGATCCCATATACCGGAGCATGCCAAACGGACAAATCCCGGTTGTCCTGCAAGGTTACCTTCCGGGTGAAGCGCTTGCCTGTGTGGATGTGGACAATTACACCGGCGCCTACCAGGCGACAGAATATCTCCTTTCTTTGGGTCACCGGCGAATCGCGATGATTTCCAATGGGCCTTTCGTATACACCGCCGCGGAGGCGCGCAAAGCCGGATATCTGGCAGCCTTGGAAAAAACTGGCATTGAAATTTTTCCCGAATATATTTGTGAAGGAGCTTTCAGTCCGGAGAGTGGTTATCAGGCGATGCAATCTCTCCTCTCCCTTGATCCCCGTCCGAGTGCAGTTTTTATTGCCAGCGACACCGTGGCGATTGGTGCTATCAAGGCCATCGAAGGGGCTAACCTTCTGATCCCCGAAGACATATCAATCGTCGGATTTGATGACATTGCCTGGTCTGCCTACCTCTCGCCGCCGCTTACGACAGTTCGTTTACCGGCTCAGGAAATTGGCGAAAAGGCGGCGCGTTTGCTGATGAACCTTTTGAGTGATGATAAAACCGTTTGCACTCAGGAATTCTTGCCCACTCGATTGATTCTACGCGGGTCTTGCCAGCCATATTCGGACAATTCTAGATAGAATTATTTGAACTTTAACAACATTTATCCTGTTTTTTCCAATTGATTGACATGTTCAGGATCAATTTGATAGAATGTAACCGGTTGCAATGAAACCGGTTACAAATTCGTCTCACCCGACTATTCGCGATGTTGCCAGGCATGCTGGCGTTTCGCCCGGCACGGTCTCCAGGGTATTAAATAACAGCCCGTTGGTTAAGGAGACCACAAGGCAGCGAGTTTGGGAGGTGATCGAATCCCTGAATTACACCCCGAATTTAATTGCACGCCGGCTATCGCTGGGTAAATCGCTACGGATAGCAGTGATCGTTCCCTTCTTCACCCGCCCGGCCGAAGTTGAACGCTTACGCGGGGTAGTCAACCATCTGGCTCACACACAATACGATCTGGTCATTCATAATATTGAAACTCCGGAACAACGCGCTACCGATCTGGCACAAATCCCCTACCGAGAATGGGTGGATGGTGTTTTGGTGATCTCTTTACCGCCAGAAGAAGAATTCCTTCCTCGATTGAAGACTGCGGAAGTGCCAATTGTGTTTGTCGATGTGCACCATCCAGAGCTACGGGATTTTGACCTGGTGAATGGAGACGATGTGCGGGGCGGTTATCTGGCTGCCCGTCATTTAATCGACTTGGGACACAGGCGCATTGGTTTTATCGGAGACCTGCCAGATCACCCGCTTGGATTCACTTCCAGCCGTGACCGTTTCGAGGGCTTTCGTAATGCATTAGCTGAAGCTAATATTCCGTACGACTCGAATTACCATGCGGAATCTGTTCACGGTCAGTATCTGGCGCAAATGCTGGCAGAAAAAATGCTGACGCTGCCCTCTCCACCGACGGCCATTTTCGCCGCCAGTGATACCCAGGCAATGGGTGTTTTGACTGCGGCTCGCCACTTGCGAATTCCCGTCCCCGAACATCTTTCTATCATCGGTTTTGATGACATTCAGGTCGCAGAATACCTGGGACTGACGACAATACGGCAGAATCTATACGCGAGCGGGAAAGCAGGAGTGGAATTGTTGCTTGAACGGATGATTGATCCAAAAATTGAAAGGCGAGTTGTTGAAATACCAAATGAGTTGATCATCCGCTCCACGACTTTTCCACCTAATTCCTGATTTATGTGGAAATGAAGTTCATCACGCTGATGAAAGGAGGCATCTCCATCTAAAACGTTTCTAGCAGTACCTCACATCGTCAACTTAACCCATCTTCTTAGTAGAGGAAGAGAGAAATGAAATCTAGAAAGACCCTTTGGGTGGTAACGACTGTCTTAATCCTGGCGGCTATGATCCTATCTGCCTGCCAACCGGCAGCCACACCATCCCCTGAACCTGAAGTTACCGCTGAACCACAACCAGCTGAAACCACGGAACCAACTACTCCCGAAGTGGATTTTGCGGTTCGACCCGGTGGATTCCTGGAGCAAGCCCTAAATGGCGATTTTAGCGGTACGACTGTTGTCGTTGATGGTCCCTTCACCGACGAAGACGAAGTGAAATTCATGGAATCGGTGAAAGCCTTCGAAGATGCCACCGGCATCGACGTCCAGTACATCGGCAACAAGGAATTCGAGACCACCATCAGTATTCGCGTCGAAGCA
>JAGUYX010000177.1 GCA_020061145.1 Anaerolineales bacterium
CGTCTTACCTGAAATCCCCTGCACGTCATCTGTGTGTCACTGGTGTGTCATTCGGCGTAAGGGGCTGGTAAATTTACCCACATTGCTTTAAGATGAGGGAAATGAAAACCGCCTTTACCGAAAGAATCCAGTATTTCATCAGGCGCCGCAATCTCCCTGTAGAACAACTGGCGACTCTGGCCAATCTTTCGCGTAAAACCCTTTACCGGTGGGTGAACGGCGAGGTTGAACACCCCCGGCATTGGTATCAAATTGTGTCGCTGGCGAAGGCCTTGCGCCTTAATATCGATGAAGTTAACCAGCTCCTGTGGGCGACAAAAAACCCCGGCTTTCAGGAATTAAAGGCGTTAGCCCGTTACGAATACGAGCACGAGCTGTTAGACGCATTTCTGGCGGCGGAGGCCGAAACGGGCGCCATCCCGCGCCCTCAGGCGCGTTTTGAGCCCTGGGCGTCCCTGGAAGCGCCGGCAGGAGCCATGCGCCCCGATTCGCCCTTTTATATCGAACGCCTGGCCGATAACCAGCTGCGTGATTTACTCGCCGGGCAGGGGACCACCACCACCATCCAGGCAGGGCGGCAAACCGGAAAGACCTCCTTATTGATCCACGCCATGCATGCTACCCGGAGCGAACAGCGCAGGGACATTTACCTGGATTTTCAGTTGATTGACGAGGCGAGTCTGCACGACCTGTCCAGTTTCCTGCGCTTTTTATCCGAGGCGATTGCCGAACAGCTCGACCTGGATTGGGAGCTGGTGGATGGGTACTGGCAGGCGGCGCGCAACCTGACCCAGACGTTCAACCGCTTTTTGCAGCGCGAGGTGTTGCAGCGGTTCGACCAGCAAATCCTGTTAGCCATCGATGAAGCCGATATGCTCCTCGATGCCGAATATAAAAAACACTTCTTTGCTCTGCTGCGCGCCTGGGATTCACGCCGGGCGTTTGATGCCAGCTGGCGTAAGCTCACCCTGGTGATGGTGATCTCCACCCACCCGTATTTGTTGATCGACGATGTGCACCTCTCTCCCTTCAACGTGGGGCTGAACATTCAACTCAAGGATTTCACCCCCGAACAGGTTGCTGACCTGAACCAGCGGCATGGCAACCCGCTTACGCCCGCCGAAATCCCAACGTTGATGGACCTGGTGGGTGGGCATCCTTATCTGGTGAGGCAGGCATTTTACACCCTGGTCAGTGAGGACTTATCTTTGCCGGAATTAAACGCTGTCGCCAGCTCTCCGGAAGGGCCTTTCGGGAAGCATTTGCTTTTCTACCAACACAGCCTGAGGAATAAACCCCCGCTGATGGAGGCGTTGCTGCAGGTGATCTCGGAACAGGTTGCCCCCGCTGAGCCCTTGCTGGAGCGTTTAGCTGCCGTGGGATTGATCCGGCAGGAACACGGGAAATGGATACCCCGCTGCGGCCTGTATGAACAGTTTTTCAGGCGGCTTATGGGATGAAAGCGCAACCTGTCCTGCAAGAATTCTTCGTCGCCGGGGGTACGCTCTGGCGTGAGGCCCCCTCGTACATCGTCCGTCCGGCGGATGAGGAGCTGTACCGGCTGGCTCTGGCGGGCGAATATTGTAATGTCCTGGCGGCGCGCCAGATGGGGAAATCGTCGCTGATGGTACGCACCGCCAATCGCCTGCAAGCCGGCGGCGTTCGCACCGCCATCCTGGATATCAGCACGCTGGGCGGCGGGATCTCCACGCCGGAAGCGTGGTTTTTTGGCTTTCTCGACGAGCTGGCTTTCCAATTGGGCCTGGCTGAGGAGGTGAATGCCTGGTGGGAGGCGCGCCAGAACCACAACCCGGTGCAGCGTTTCAGTAACTTTTTGCGGGAGGTGGTGCTGGCGGAAATTCAGGAGCCGGTGGTGATTTTCGTGGATGAAATCGACTCCGCCCTGGAGATGTCCTTTGCGGACGACTTTTTCGCCGCCATCCGCGCCGCCTTTAACGCCCGCGCCAGCCACCCGGAATACCGGCGCCTGACCTTTATCCTGCTGGGGGTGGCGCGCCCGGCTGATCTCATCCGCGATCGCAACCGTACGCCCTACAACATCGGCAGCCACATTCACCTCAGCGACTTCACCCTGCCCGAATTGCAACCGTTTCAAGACGTAATTGAAGAGACCTTCCCCGGTCAGGGGCAGGAGATCGTCGAATGGGTACTGGAGTGGACCAACGGGCAGCCCTACCTGACCCAGAAATTGTGCGCCGAGCTTTTCCACACCGCCGAGACCCCCTGCACCCGGGAAAGTGTGGCCCAAACGGTTTTCCGCTTATTCTTTACCGAGGAAGCGCGCAAGGAAAGCAACCTGCGCGCGATCCGCGATCGCATCGAAAGCAGCCCGCATAAGTTCAGGCTGCTTCAAGTTTACGAAAAAATCCTGCGCGGAAAATCCGTGCTGGATGAAGAACGTTCGCCGGCAAAAAACGAATTGAAACTGACCGGCCTGGTACGCGCCTCAGCTCAAGGAAAGAGCGATCCCGTCCGCCTGGAGGTTCGCAACCGCATTTACCAGACCGTGTTCGACCAGGAGTGGGTGCAGAAAAACCTGCCCCGCTCCCGCACCCGGCAGGTCACTCTCCTGGCGACATTACTCGTATTTCTGGCGTTTATTGTCGCCGGGGTCGCCATTTACCGCCAGCAAATCCAACCCTCGCTCACCTTTGCCGAGCAATTTCAAACCAGCAACAGCCCGGATGTCAAGCTCACCAGCCTGGCGCGTTTGCTGGAGCTGGATGCGCGTTCTTATGCTCAGGCACAGGAGCTATATTCCGGGCTGGCGCACGCCGAAAGATTGAGCCTGTTTACCGGTCTCTCCAGTCCCCAGAACGTCGCCGGGGAGCTGGTCGCCGTGATCGAGGCGGTCTACCAGGCCAACGAAAACTCCTCGACCGGCAATGAAATCCTCGGCGCGATGCGAACCGTGCTGGGGCAAATTGGCGCGGCGGGTGCGCCCGGTCTCAAAACCGAAATCGAATTCTGGCTGAAAGGCCGGGAAGAAGCCAACCACAATCTGAACCCGCGCACCGCAGTCAGCTTTTACGACAGCGCCTGGAATGAAAGCGTCGCCCGCGGGCAGCCCAATTACGCCGTGCTGTATGACCGGGCGCTGGCGTGGATCGCCCTGGAAGAATTCGCCCCTGCCTACACAGATCTGCAGGTGGTCTGGGAGCAAATCCCGGAGCTGCGCGAAGCGATTGCTGCTTTGATCCAGGCGACCCCGGCCCTGGCTTCTGCGATTTTGGAAAACCCATCTGCCGAGCCTGCCATTCTGGCCTACATCACCCCGGTTATCCCCACCCTGACCCCGGCGCCCACCCCCACGCGCCGGCTTTCGCCCACCGTGGCGCCTACCCCGACCCCCAAACCCGGCACAACCGACCCAACGCCGGTCGCCACGCAGGACGGGGACTACCTGGTTCTGCATAAAGAGTTGAGCGGTTATGAAAACGGAGACGCCGCCGGCGGTCTGGCCGATGTGCTGTACCCCGGCGATGCCGCGACCTGGTTTTTTAACCCCGCGGGCCTGACAGCCGGATTTCCGGTTGAATTTGTGATCAGCGGCGTTCTGGACGAATATTATGAGATTCCGTTGAGCGCTTACACGATTAAAGTGAGCGTTAATGGAGCAGAAGTATTCAACGGCGCTCCGCCCGGCTTCCAGCATGGCAGCCCGCCCGGCAGAAACTATGTCAACTGGACGCCGCTTTCCTTCGAGGCGAATGGTGCCTGGTCGCTGACCATTGAAAACACGTCTTCCATTTCGGCGGAACACTGGATCGCTTTCGACTGGGTCGAATTACGCGTGCTGACCGAAATTCCGATCGTACAACGTTTCGATTGCACTTCGCGCTGGACGCGCCTGCAGGCAGGCAGCCGGGCTGCGGTGCTTAAGGATGGCACGCTGCCCAACCGGGTGCGCCTCGGGCCGAGCCGGGAAGATGAAATCATTGCCCTGCTTTATCCCGGCACAGTCGTAAAATTGATCGAAGGTCCGGTTTGCGCCGATGGGCTGGTTTTCTGGAGGATCCAGAGCGGGCTCATTGCAGGCGGTTTGGGCTGGACGGCGGAGGGCGACGGCAACGTTTATTTCCTGGAGCCCTACCCTCCCTGAATTTATCCCACCTGAATTTTCAACCCACCTGGAAAGCCCGGCGCAGTATACCCGCCGGGGCTGGTTGCCAACCGGGTGGTTTTCTTTTCGGTGGATCGGCGTACGGCCGGATGACACATCAATGACACACGAGTGACATGCCAGAGGGGTTTTAGCGCAGGACGATTTCATTTAAAGTAGGGGTATCCGGACGACTGGAAGGAAATCATTGTGAAATCTTCACTTCATCAACTTGGATACCTTGGCGGCTGGCTGGTTCTGTTTTTGCTTACCGCCTGCACGGTGACGCCTACCCCCTCCTTTCCGCCTGCCAGCGAACCAGACAAAATCCCGTCCTTTACCCGGCTTCCCACCGAGGCCGATGAAGTAACTCCCACCCCGCCTGAGCTTCCAACCCGTACCCCCACGGTGAAGCCGGCTTCCACTCCGGCTCCCACCCGGGAAATTACCGTTGCCACCTCGCCCGTTGTCCCCGACCCGACCCCGGAGTTTATCGCCGATCGAGTGTTGATCTCCACTTCGCCGGATGGACAATGGAAGGTGGAGGCTTTACTGGCCTCGCCGACCGACCCGCTGGCGCTTTTCGACCGCCTGGGGCTCAGCCTGGATTACGCCCGCCTGACGGTGTATCAGTTGAGCGGCGCACAGGTCTGGACGCCCTATGAGGAGTGGTCTGAAACCGGGTTGGGGGATAGTTATATCTCCGACCTGCACTGGTCGGCGGATGGGCGCTACCTGTATTTCATGCACAGTGGAAATGCAGATGGCTGTGGCACCCCGTTTGTGACCAACCTGCGCCGGGTGAATCTGGTCGATGGCAGCCTGTCTGAAATCCCGCTGGACGGCCTGGGTTTTGACGTCGTCACGCTTTCGCCGGATGCCCGCCTGCTGGTGTACCGCGTCGAGGCGGGAATGCGGGTCTATAACCTGGAGAGCGGGAGCGCCCACATTTTTCCCTACACCTGGCCGGGTAATTCCTTTGCCCACGCCTATGCCTGGTCGCCGGATGGCCGGCAAATCGCCTTTAACCTCAACGAAAATTATTGCGATTTTAGCGAAGATTTTCGCTCGTCCATCCTGATTCTGGATCTTGAGTCTGGCGCCATTCGCGATATTACCGGGAACCGCCCGCGGACGACGCCCCTGGTCCTCGGCTGGCCCGAAGCGGACCAGCTGCGGGTCGACCGGGATGGCGTGTACCTCCTCGATCTGAATACCGGCGCTATTAGCGTGGACACGCAACTGCCCGACCCCGTCGCCACGGCCACCCGAATTTTACAGGATTACCTGAACTCTTTATTCTGGGGTTCTAGCGGCGACTATTACACCTATGAACGCGCCGCCGGCATGTATGGCGGCAGCTATGAAACCCTGAACGAGCTGAATCCGGATATCGACCCCGAAGATCGGATCACCTTATTGTTTCGAGCCTGCCAGGTAAACGGGTACCAGTGCCTGCGCCTGCGAGAAGTGCTTTCTGTCGAAACGGTTGCGGGCCAGGACGGCTCCCAGGAGTTTCGCTTTACGGTTACTTTGATGAACCGGGACGGCAGTCTCTTTTCCCGCGGTCCTTGCTGCGGCGGCGACGCCGATGAAGCGCCGCAAACCGAGTTTGTTTTCACCGTCCGGCAGCTCAGCGATGGCGCCTATCAGGTGCTCGAGCTGCCGCCATATGTGCCCTGAGCCTACCAGTTGAACGGGTTTTTGTTGAAGGGAAAATGTGATGAAATCAGCCGGCCAATCTGATCCAGAAGAAGAAAACCTGATTAGAAAAGCGTCATCGGGCTGCCTGGAGGCGTTCAACCAGCTGGTCCTGCGCTACCAGCACCTGGCTTACCACCATGCCTATATCCTGCTTGGCGACGTTGACTCAGCCGAGGATGTCACCCAGGATAGTTTTATCAAAGCTTTCCAGAACATCCACCGTTTTCGCGGGGGTTCGTTTCGAGCCTGGCTGCTCAGGATCCTGACCAATACGGCTTACGATCACTTGCGCCAGGTCAGGCGGCGGCCTGTGTTACCCCTGTTTACTGAAGACGAAGATGGTGAAGAAAGCGAATCTTCTACCTGGTTTATCGATGCTTCCGCATCGGTGGAAGCCACCGTGGAGCAGAATGAGGCTGCTCGCCGTGTGTATCAATGGCTGAATGGTTTGCCGGAGATCTACCGCCACGTGTTGATTCTGGTCGATTTGTATGAGCTGAATTACGGGGAAGTGGCGGAAATCCTGAGCGTGCCATTGGGAACGGTAAAAAGCCGGCTGGTACGCGCCCGGCTGCGTATGCGTAAGCGCCTGCAAGACGATGGCGAGTATTTCGCAGTATATCGCCGGAATAATCCACTCGCCTCGGTGTGAACCGGGAAAACCACGGGGCGGCGCTTGATTCAATCGCACTCCCCACACCATCTGTTCCGGCCGGCGGTTACGCTGGAGGCAGAGCAGGCATCGCTACGGCGCGGTTGCCTCCACCCGACCGCTGGCTGAGCGTCCCCTCGCCGTTGATGCGCCTGACCCAGGCGGTAAGTTGACCGGCGCCCAGGCAGGCCGGCCGCACCGCGGAAATTGGAGGCGCAGCGCTCCAGGAATTGTTCCAGGCTGAGGCGGTGCAGCGGGCCGCCGTCTGCTTTTTAGGCTGACGTGGTTAAAGTGATGCGGTAATTCAGGTTAAGTGCCGGGTCGATCCGGGCTGTGGGTTGGGTCGCCAGTTTTACACTGGAGGGGCTTGCAAAACTTTGACCGACAGGGGTTGTACCCGTGGAGCTTCGACCGGGCGAGGGAGTTTCCGAATGCTCTCTATAAATTTTTTATAATCAATCGATGAGTCGCCTGGATGGGATCTGCCTGCTCAAAGGCAAAATACGATCCTGAGGATTGTAATTTGCCATAAGATAGTCGTCGAACAAACCAGCACCGTCAGGGCTGATGGATATCCTGCCATTCGAATGATCGTAAATTATCACCAGCAGGCGTGAGGGATCGCTGATCGTATCCATGGACTCTTTGTCCATCGCCCCGGCCAGGACATTCATGGCAGGAAAAGGTGGAACGTAAATCGAGCGATAGCGGTAATTTACTTGTAGTTCCGGTTGATCATACAACACCCGCAAGGCGCACCACGCCTCCCAGTAAGATGAAAACACCGGCCTGTGGGTCGTAGCAGTACGTTCATACCCATCCAGAAGGAAAACCACCTGGGTGTCGGGTTTCAGATCGGGTACAATCTCCAGCAGTCCCTGATAAAAAACCTTTGCTTCTTGCCATGAGCGATCGTAGGATTCTTTGACCTGCAATTGAATCATTCCCGCGACCAGCATTACCGGCATCATTGCCAGAATGGTCAACGTCATCGCCTCCTTCCGGTTGCGGCTGATGGAGAGCATGATGATATCGACGAGAGCCAGTAGCATCATGGCTGCACCAGGGATCGAGAAGATGTTCACTCTGGATAGATGCCCGTAAATGTTCGGGGGAAAGTTCAAGATGATGGGAAAATAACCAGCTGCCCATAAAACCAGGCCCATCAAAAAGATTCGAATATTTGATTGGAAAGCAGTATACAACTCGAGCGTTTCCTCGTCCTTCGATCTCAAGCGATTGGCAACCTGAAAAGCCACCAGCAGAATAACGAGCAAACCGATGAAGGTGATAACCAACCCCGTTGTCAGCCAGGAAAAATCCCTGAAAGGAAATTGAAAACCACCGATGATTGTGCGCAGCGCTTCGAAGTAGCGGCCAGAGGTCTCCACAAGATTGAAAGACAGCGATTCAAGCTTTGCATCTGTATATATTTGTGGTTGCAGGATCAGCCGCCAGAAAACAAAAACAAGTATGGGAAAATAATACCCAACCAGGCCAACCCACCAATGCTTGGATCGTTGATGCCAGAAGAACGCAATGATCATCAGAGGCAAGATCAATCCCAGCCCCAACTGACCTTCATAAATCAACAGACTCACAGATATGATGAGACCTGCGAGGAGTCCGTACCAACTCACCTTTAATCGGACACCTAGGAGAAAAACAATCATTGCCAGTATCAATAACAAATATACGGTCCGATGGCCAGACATCGTGATATACAGGCGGGTGTAATCGCTTGGATAGAGTAGCCAGAGTGCAGCGATCAAAAAAGCAAACCAACCCCTAATACCAGGTAACTGGCGCATAAATTTATAGATCAAGCCCGAAGTGATTGCAATTAAAATAACCTGGGAATAGTGCAAAGCGTAAATTGTGGCGTCAAGTGGGAGAAACCGGCTGAACAACCAGGGCAGCCATAGATGTAAAGGACGCCGTTCGTAAAACATGAATAGCTCCAGTCGGTCAAAGTTAATGGAATACACGATCTGGCACCAATCGTCGTTGAACAGAACTGGCCGGAGATTTATCAGATAGGTAACAACAGCAATGCTCACTAAAACCAATATAGGAAAGATATCGCTTAGATGCCGAAAAGAATGGTCGCTACCAGGCAGGCGACTGTGCAATCTACGATAGAACTCCCTGCTCAGGAAAACCAGGAGCATCGCGCCTGCCAATGTTCCGCCCTGCAACAAAATCAGATTGGCCAATCGGTGGAAAAGAAGGGATGGATACGTATATTCGTAGGTAAATAAACCTGCCGGCCGGTTCAAGTCAATCAACTGCTCGGTGCCTGCCTGGTTTTGCAGGCGTACCTGTCCACATTGTTCGCAGGCCTGGAACTGGATACGAACAAATTCTCCCGGTCTGCCTTCCCATACCAGGGGCTGATCAGCACCGATGTCAGATACGATTCTGCCCCCTTCATAACGCCACCCCTCAGAATGACTGAAACCTCGGATACCGATACGATTATTGACTTGGGTTGAAAATGCGTGAATCTCAACCGGTCTTTCACCTGACAACGGTTCGATTCGGATGGTCTGGACGGGCAATAACCGATACGTGTACGGCGTCAGATCAAAAAAGGCCACCGCGATCAGATTCAATAAAACATAGGCAGCAACCACTCCGTACCAGAAGGATCTTGAGCTGCGCACCAGGGCGATCAGGTGTGGCCAAACGCTTCGAGCCAAAAAGAACAAAACCACCCAGGCCAACAAGGCCATTGCTGCACGTGATCGACTAAAAAAATCCGGTGGTTGTAATATATAGACATAAAGGATATAAGCCAGCAAACCAGAAACGAAAAGTGAGGAAAGTGCACGTTGCAAGTGGATTTTAAATTTCTGTAGAGAAATCATCGCCAGTTTTTACCTTATGCCAGACAGATTCAAACCCCCAGAGTGTACCAGAAGATGACCGGTTAATTGTACTTAGACCAGGAATGGTTTACAAGCGCCATCCGCCCCCGTCTTTTTGAGGTGGCGGTGATAAAGACTAAGTTAAGCTACTCCTTGAGCGCCGGTTTACCAGCCAGACGCCAAGCAGGATGATTCCCCCGCCAACCAGTGACGACCATAACAGCGGTTCAGCTAACAGGAAGGCGGCCAGGAGGGTGGTGATCACCGGTTCCAGGTACAGGAACACGCCCACCTGCGAGGCCGGGATGGCCTGCAAACCGTCATACCAGAAGATATACGCCAGCCCCGAACAAACCACCCCCAGGAAAAGAATGCTCAGCCAGCCGTCTTTCGGCAGCAGATGAAACTCGCTGGTGCCCGGCCCGCTGAAGAACAGGATGGAGGTGAACAGCCAGCCCACGCCCATTACGTAGAGCATCATCCTGGCGGCCGGGTGGTTTTGCAGCCCGCGCCGGGAGAGCACGGAGAAGATCGCCCAGTTGGGAGCGCTGATCAGCATCAATAAATCCCCCGGTGCGCCGAAATTCCCCGCCATCAGTGCGGAGAAGTCGCCTTTGCTGACAATCAGCAGCACGCCTGCCGCGGCCATGATGATCCCCGCCCATAACAGCCAGCCGAGTTTTTCGCGCAGCAGGTACCAGCCCAGGAGCGCCATAAAAATCGGGGTGGTGGCCACGATCCAGGCGCTGGTGGTGGCCTGGGCGGTTACCAGCCCGGTGGATTGCAGCCACTGGTGGAAGGTGATGCCCACAAAACCGAGCAGGGCGAAATAACGCAGGTCTTTCCAGCCGGGCAGGGCAAATTGCCGGCGCAGCATCACTGCCAGACCGAGCACCGCCACGCCCATGGCAAAACGCAGCCAGACTACGGTCACCGGCGAGACGTATCCCAGGGCTACTTTGGTGGCTACAAACGAAGCCCCCCAGGCGATCACCGCCAGGGTAATCTCGGTGTAAGCAATCATCTTGGACCGGTTCAATGCGCGCCTCGTCTGTGTACCCGCAGGAGAAAGTTGGCAAACCGCCAATAGCCAAGTTTACCGGGATTTGCAGGTAATCACAAGGAAATTTTACGCCGCGAGCCACTTTGCGGGGTATGCATGGCCTGTGCCGGCCATAAATCTCGATTTACGCAGAGCGCCGGAGAGGGGTACCAGGCAAAAGTCGATATTTCTAATTTGACATTTTAGGTCATTTAAATATACAATCATCTCAATCCGAATACTTTTCTGCCCCACAAGGTTTACGAACAACACGCCACATGAAGGGGGACATGGAAAACAGAATCATTTTTTTAGTCATTCTAACTATAATCGTTACTCTATCGCTGGCAATACTCCCTGCTTGCACGCCCCTCGCCCCAGCGAGCACGCCAACTCCCCGATCGCAGGAAACACAGCCGGTTAGGCCAACCCCCGGTTCACCGGCAACGAGCGAACCTGCCCGCCTCTCTGAACAACCTCAACCGCCAAACCCCACCGCCACGACCCGGCGAGGTCCCACTCCCACCCTGCCCTGGCGACCCACCCTCACTCCGACAATCACCCCCACTCCGGGCACCGCCGATTATTTGTCGCTTTTCTATAGCCTGTCTTTC
>JAGUYX010000023.1 GCA_020061145.1 Anaerolineales bacterium
GGGTTACCACCGAAATTTACACCAGTCAGGTAGTTATCTCCGGGCCAGGTTGCAGTTAAATTTTGTAAAACCTGAGGTACATATGAATCATTAAAAAGAGTAAAGGTCAAACTATTACTAGAGAATGTAAGCGATTCAGAATGAGGGCAGTCTACGGGGACGGGGGTATTCGTTGGCGTTTGGGTTGCCGTGGCGGTGGCGGTAGCCGTAGAGGTGGGGGTGAACGAAGGAGTAAAGGTGGGGAAGGGTGTGTTGGTCGGCACCTCGGTATTCGTCGGCTGCGGTGTGGCGGTATCCGTGGGGGTGGCAGTGGGCGTATTGGTCGGCGTGTTGGTCGGGGTATTGGTGGGTGTGGGCGTACGCGTGGGCGCCACCAGAGTCACATTGGGGTCGACCGTGCCGATCTGGACGCTGCGGATCAGCGTGCGTGAGGCGCGGGTGTAGATCGGCACTTGCGGGACAACCGAAATGGGGATGATGGGCTGGTAGGTCAGGTTGATATCGACCAATATGCGGTCGCCGAGATTGGCGACCGGGCCATACGTGCCGGGGGAACAAGTGCCCAGGGAGGCAGTGCTCGGCCCGGAATCGTAAAATACAGTGATATTGGCATCCGCCACCCCGGCAAAAGCGCCCACCCGCCGGGCGGCGGCGAAGATGCCGTCGCAATCCCGGTAGCGGGGGATACCACTGGGGTTGGCGCCCATCACCGCCCCATAACGCACGGCTTCCCGCGCCGCAGAGACGGTAAGGATGTAGGCAAACATAAAGTGGCCGAAGGCGATCACGGCCAGAGAAACGAGCAAGAAAATGGGAACAACCAGAGCAAATTCGGTCATACCCTGGCCATTCTCACTCCTTTTCGTTCTGTAAATGTTTCTTGCCCACATATGCCACTCCAAAAATTAGCAAAAAGTTTGTTATCGATAAGATACCCCAGCTTGGTGATTCACGTCGTTACAAATGAATGAAACATTCATTGTCGCCTGACAGGGAGGATAACTGGATCGTGGGTGTTGATCGGCGGAATTCGCCGAAGGGATGGCGCGGGGGAATGGCGTTTCGGCGAATTCCTTATCCACCAGAACGAAATATTTTATGCAGTGTTACGATTATTTGTAATGGACGATGTATTTAATATGAAATTGCAATGCAGCCAATTCCTCCACATTCAGGGCGGGTGTCCGCCCTTGAACAGTTATGCCTGTAGGGCGCCTTCCCGGCGTTGGGTCTTAAATGGAAACACACAGGTAGCTGGAACGCAAACATGCCTGGGAATATTGCGGCGGGGAGGGGGAAAACCGCCAGGCGGACGTCGCTCAGGGGCGCGGCGTGGGGCGGTTGGGATTGGTGGGTAAAGGCGTGGGGCGGTGCGTGTTGGTTGGCCGCGGCGTAATCGTTGGCCGCGGGGTGTTGGACGGTTTTTTAGTCGGCTCGAGCGTGGCGCTGGGCAGCGGGGTATCGGTTTCGCCGGGTACCGGGGTCAGGGTCAGGGTTCCGGTGGGCGTGTTCGTGGGGGTCGCAGCAGTGGTGCTGGTCGCCGTGCCGGTGGCGGTAACCGTCCCGGTGGCGGTCGCAAGCGGGGTTGGGGTGAAAGTTGCGGTGGGCGAGGGGGTTTTACTCGCCGGCAATTGGGTGGGGACGAAGGCAGGCGTACCGGTGCTCTTTGCAGGGGGCGTCAAAAACGGCGCGCCAGGGGTGAGGCTGCTCAGGATGCCGGGTAAGACCGGTTCGCCGGTTGGCACCGGTGGCGTGGAGATTGGCTGGTCGAGGGTTTCGGTGAGGTCTTCGACCCGGGGGAGCAGACCGCGGGCAAAACGGCGCGCTTCGCTGATCTGGCTGGCGAAATTCGCGGGCAGGCCGGTTTCCAGGGAGAGCAGGCGTAAATCGTGTTCCAGCAGCATGGCAGGCAGGCTGTCGGCCAGCTCGCTGGCACGCTGGCGTTGCCGCTGGCTGCCTTCGAGCGAAATTTCATCCAGGGTGCTGATTGCAGCATTGAGCTGGTATTCATAACGCAGAATGGTCGCCCCGAGATATTGCGTGCGACCCACCAGCACCAGCGATTCCATCTCTCCCACCCGCACGTCGGCGAAGTTCAGGTACAGGCTGGCGTCTGAAACCGGGTCGAAAGTAACCAGCAGGCGCGAGTCTTCCACCACCAGCTTGACCCCGTACAGGGTGGCGCCGGGGATGGCACTTTGGGCGGCGTACGCCACGCCGCTCAGCGATCCGAGCAATAATACCAGGATCATCAGGATGCTCACCGCCTGCATGGCCCAACGTCGCACGCTGAACCAGGCCAGGATGGCGCCCCAGTCGATGCGCGGCGGGGGCGTGGCGCGGGGCAAGGTTTTGATTTCACCCATCAGGCGGGCATGGGAGGTGTGCAGGAACTCCGCTGCGGGGTCGAAAGCGGCTTGCTGGGTGTGGATCCAGCTCGCCAGGCGCAGGTCAGCCGGCAGGCGGTGGCGAAAATCGGGGAATCGTTCCAGGATATCTTCCTGAGACACTCCCGCGTTCAACAATTCGATGCTTTGATCGAGGATGTTTGCGTAGCGGAGGTGTGGGCGGCGAGGTCTCATCCGGTTTGTTCTCCCGCGCGGGTCAAGGCTTTGCGTATGGCAGCCAGCGCCCGGTGTTGCAGGACGCGCACTGCGCCCGTGGAGCGGTTCATAATTTGAGCGATTTCTTCCACGCTCAGGTCGTTCAGAAATCGGTAAACTAGCACTTCACGATAATCTTCCCGCACGGACATTAATGCCCGGTGCAGGGCTTCATACTGGCCGGTTTCGGGAAGGAGCTGGTCGGGATCGGGGAGCAGCTCGTCGAGGCCGGTTTCTTCAAGGGAAAGGTGCATTTCGGTGCGGCCGCGGCTGCGGTACACATCAATCAACAGGTTGCGCGCCACCCGAAAGAGAAAAGATTTGAACGGGAAGCCGCTTTCCTGATACTCGGGCATCGCACGCCAGACGCGCAGGAAAATTTCGGTGGTCAAATCCTCCGCTTCCTGACGATTGCCCAGGTTGGCAACCAAAAAACGGTAGATATGCGGTGCATGGAGCTGGTATAAGGCGCCAAAGGCGTCTTCGTCTCCCTGCTGTGCCTTCCGGACCAGTTCTTTTTCACGGGTTGGGTCCTGCTCAGGCACCGTTATCTACCCTTCTAAACGAAATATATTGAGGATTATTACAGCCCTGCAATTTTGTATAGTCCATCCCACATCGATCCTCCTGTATTATAGCTTATGGGGCGTGCGGCGGAAAAATCCCTGTGACGATTGGGCAGGACAGGCTGAAGTCTGTCCAACATGTACGATAGGCTTCAGCGTTTGAAATTTCGCCGGCAAACTATGCCGGCGCACAGGCAAGCCTGTGCACTCCACAATACGGTGTGTCATCCTGAAGGAGGCGCTTTCTGCCGACTGAA